>VXXH01000731.1 GCA_009835515.1 Candidatus Poribacteria bacterium | reverse complement strand
TCTATATCTTCTAAAGGAAGATGCTTCTCAATAATGTACTTAGCAAAGGCAACTGTCCAGAAGCACCATGGCGACGCGTACGTGCCTTTGTCTGGAATTGTACGACATCCTCCTATTAAACCGGTCTGGACATCGTAGCGCTCTGGAAGGGTTTCCTCTCCCGCTCTCTTGACCAATTCATCGTGCATAATTACCACGAAAATACCGTTGCCCAATAGGATTTCTTTAAGTTGAACGGTTAAGCTCTCCAGCATTTGATATGATAAGTAGCCATTATTTTGAGGAAGGAACGCAAGATCGAAAGAATTCTCTTTGTAAGGTAGTGCAGCCATATCCCCGATATTAAACTGGCAGCGACTCTTTCTTTTCTGTGCCACCTTTTTGGCGTGGAGGAGTGGAATCTCTGCGAAGTCAATACCTGTTGCTATTGCTCCCATATCTTCCATGGCAAAGGTAAAACGTCCTGCATTGCAGCCCAAGTCTAATGCGCGCATGCCGGGCTTTATCAGCTTCGGTAAGTGGTTCTCGTACCTATCAACGGCAAATTGTGATTTCGGGTTATCAGGATCGGTTGTCGGGTGAACACCAGCCGCGTTGTAATGTTTCCGAGTCGCATCATTTATGTTCATATATTTCTTTTCCTTCAAATATGGCTTGCATTGTCCGGTACTATGGTGTATATTAGCAGGATGGGTATTTCAAATATTTTGCCATAATTCATCGCTTAGGACAAGAGAAAACCTACTGTAGGGAGTCTTGCAAATGCTATCAACCGAAAATATGGGCAGTGTTATCGTCACTCCGATCCAATTGAGCGATATGCAAGCAGGTGATTATATTCTACATGCCTGCTGTGGTGTTCTAAACAAGGTGGAAGTAGAGAAAACCCGCATGCCTTTGGACCCACAAGCGCATTATCAAGGGTTGAACCTCGTTTTGACCCCCGATGGGATTATCTATGCCGTGCAGCAGACTATCTTTTCCAAGTCCACCGATGGTGGTAAGACTTGGGAACACCTCAATAGAGACCCTTCCGCGTTCGGGTTTAGTGGATGGTTGTTGCAAGCCAATCGTCACGGGCAGCTGATTAACGTAAGCCAACAGGGTGAAGAACAACCGACTACTGTCTGGCTATCCGATGATGAGGGTGAGACTTGGGAACAGACGAGCGAAATAGATGTCGCACCCTTTCAGAAAACTGTTGCTGGTTCAAGTCTGACTCGACTCAGCGATGGGACGCTTCTGCTGCCTATCAAAAGACGTGATGATCCGTTTTACGAAGGCACGAACCCGACTTATGTTTTCGTTTCGGACGATGATGGACACACCTTTTCAAACCGTTTCTTTTTGTCGGACTACGGCAATGAGGTCAATATTGCAGAACTTTTCCCTGGGCAGCTGCTTGGGGTCATCCGCTACCAACCGGGGCCACCGGATCAGCCCCACACGAACAAAACCGTTTTCCTCGCGGATTCAACGGACAACGGCGAAACATGGACCGATCTGCGCCAATTGACGAGTGTGCATGGGCAGTGCCACGGGGCAGCAATCGGGCTTTCTAACAACCGCGCTGTTGTAGCGTATGACCACCGTTATCCAAGAGAACTCGGCAGTGGTCGCGCGATGGTAAGCGACGATAACGGCAAAAATTGGCATGATGAGGTCTACTATCTCTGTCACGGACACGTCGCTGGCTTTCCACGACACATCAGTTTAGAGGGTGAAGATATACTAACTCTTATCGGTTCCTGCTACGGCGATGTCAGTAAATGGGAAAACGCTACAGGAAATTCACACTTCTGCATCATCCGGTGGCGACCGGTTTAGGACGGCAACTATGAAGATTACTGGATTTGAGACGATACCGATTCAAGGACGCGCAATGATTCTGAAAATGTTCACCGATGAAGGTTTGATCGGCTACGGTGAACCGATGAACTACGAACATTGGCGCGTCGTCGCGCAAGCCGTGGACGACATGGCGGAATACCTTATCGGTAAAGATCCACTACAGATAGAAGACCACTGGCAAGCAATGTACCGGTCAAGTTATAGTCGGAGCATGCCTGTATTGGTTGGTGCGCTGAGTGGTATTGAGATGGCGATGTGGGACGTGTTCGGCAAGGTCGTCGGGATGCCCGTATGGAAACTCTTAGGAGGTTCGGTACGAAAGCGGATCCGTGTCTATACGGGTATCGGCGGCACAACACCTGAGGCGTGTGCAGAGAGTGCCAGAAAAGCAGTTGCAACCGGATTCCGTGCTGTGAAAATGGGTGCTTCGTCACAGCCTGTACGATTTGTAGATACGCCGAAGGCAATTGACACGATGGTGGCGCGCGTCGCAGCGGTGCGCACGACAGTCGGTGATGAAGTTGATATTGCGGTTGATTTGCACCGGCGATTAAGCCCGACAATGGCGATAATTCTCGTTAAAGAATTAGAACCGTTTCGACTCCTGTTTGCTGAAGAGCCGTGCCATCCAGAAAACAACGAACCTCTGCTGACTTTATCTAAATCAACGACGGTACCCATCGCGACAGGTGAACGGCATTTGACACGATGGGGTTTTCGAGAGATAATTGAACGTGAGATGTGCGCGATTTTACAACCCGACATCCGCCACTGCGGTGGGATACTGGAGTTGAAAAAGATCTCGGCGATGGCGGAAATCCACAACATAGCGATCGCTCCACATAACGCTGCGGGGCCTATCGGGGTCGCAGCATCTGTTCATGTGATGGCAACCGTGCCGAATTTACTGATATGTGAAGGTGGACACCGACGTGGAGAAGAGCTATTTTCAACACCTCTGGTATTCAAAGACGGATTTATTGAACTACCAACAGCCCCTGGACTCGGTGTGGATATGGACGACGCTGCTATTGAAGCGGTTCGAGTTGAAACTTTTCGGTGGCGTGGGATGTGCTGGCATCCAGATGATGGAGCGTTCGCTGATTTCTAACCGTATCGTTACGGTATATTATCACGATCAGTGGGACGTGTAGATAGGTTCGTTTTTGGTGGTATATCCCATGAGATGTACCCGCAGCGCGGGCAGCGCATCTCAAGTTCAACGAGGTTTCTGACCGCACCTGTTTTTTCGGGTTTTCGTCGCGTTTGGCACTGCGGACACCGAACAGCCCGGAACTCATCAACATCACTCCTACCGAAATAAGCACCTATTTTAAAAACAATAAGCAGCAGCACAACGATGAAAACACATACACAACTAAAGATGAGAAAAGGCAAGAATGTTGGCATATTGCTTTCCTCAAAATATGCGTCAATCTTTCAGCAGTATTAGCGGTTTAACCGTCTCCTGATGATAGGTAGTTTCTGGAACAGTATCAGCAAAGAAGGGAGCAAAAAAGGCATCGGTGGTATCCAAAAATGCTGGTAGATTAAGCCCCATATAATTACCCGATGCATCGTCGCATTCAACCACAACTTGCCGTAATTTATCGCGTCCAGCGGTAGAAAGCGTACGCAAGGGACGCAACATCCGCATGTGATACTTAATCAAAGATGCCGACACCTGAATTAATCCTTGAAGAAACAGGCGATATGTATCTTCTGCTTGATGCCATAACCCTTCCCACGCCTCATGTGCCTCCCACCAATAAGCGAAATTGTAGAGATCCACACCGTAGAGGTAATCTGCGTTTTGTCTCCAAAGTTCCGGCGACAGCGGTTCAGCGTCGTGTTCCTCTTCTATCCGATAACTGTGCCCGAGCGGGTCACGAATCGGGTGCGGCGTAACACCCGGTATATGACGATACGGCGGAAACGGCTTTTGTGGGCAATATCGCTGCCAATTTGGATCAAAAGGTTCAGGCTGTTTTTTAATTTTTCCTTGCGGTTAAACAACGTGCATCTGAGTTATTAAGTACGTTCCTTAAACCCGCCCTCCACTTCGTTACGGGCTAACGTTTTTGATGTTTAAGACTACGTTCTGCCGACTCCGATATAGTGAAAACCTGCAGCTCTCGCCTCTACTGGCGAATACACGTTACGACCGTCGATAAGAATAGGTGTCTTCATCTGCTTGGCGAGCCTACGGAGTTCGAGTTTGTGATAGAGTTCCCACTCAGTAACAAGCACCAGTGCGTCCGTGTCGTACGAAAGTTCGTATATATCTTCAGTGAAGAGCAGTCTATTGTTGTCTATTTCGTCGTTTCCGCCTAAAGCACGGCGAGCATTTGCGATAGCGATTGGATCGTGTGCGCGAACAATTGCACCCTCGGCAAGCAGTTCTCTGATAATGTCGAGCGCGGGTGCTTCACGAACGTCATCCGTGTTTGGCTTGAACGCAAGTCCCAAGACACCGATGACTTTGCCTTTGAGCGTTCCCAATGTGCCTCGTAATTTTTCTACGATACGCTCGCGTTGACGGAAGTTAACGGTACGCGCAGCTTCTGTGATTGGCATCTTGTATTCAGATTGCGCTGCGACTCCTAACAGTGCGGCAGTATCTTTGGGGTAGCAGCTGCCACCCCATCCGAGACCTGCTCGTAGAAATAGATGTCCGATGCGCGCATCAAGCCCAATACCACGTGCGACTTCTGTTACATCTGCAGCAACTTCCTCACAGAGTCCAGCGATTTCATTAATAAAACTGATTTTAAGCGCGAGGAAAGTGTTCGCTGCATATTTAATCATCTCGGCACTGTTCGGATCCGTTGTCATCATTGGAGGGAGGTGATAAGCGGATGGACGTGGAAACTCACTTGGTGGGTCAAAGGTCTGTTCAAGGATGGGTTGATAGAGACGACGCAACGTATCAACTGCTGCGTCACTATTTGCCCCAACGACAATCCGATCTGGATAAAATGCGCCTTGCAACGCTAATCCCTCTTGTAGGAATTCTGGATTTGAGGCGACAGAGATATTCCCTCGGATCCCGCGTTCAGAAAACACGTCCTCCACAACTTTAACGACGCGCTGGTTAGTGCCGATCGGAACCGTGGATTTGACGACAAGTGTGTAGTGTCTATTAGGTAGGCAGACCTGTGCGACTTCTCTCGCGGCTTGTTCAACATGCTGCGTATCCGCCTCACCGTTTTTCTTCGGCGGTGTCCCGACAGCAATCAGAATCAACTCTGACTCTGGAACGACTTCAGCGACGTTCGGCGTAAAACGGATCGTATGCCATACTCCCTCAAGAAGGTTCTGGATGCCGGGTTCATGGATAGGGCTTTTCCCTTCGTGCAACAGCGTTAGTTTGCTTTCATCTTTGTCCACTGCAGCGACATCATGATTGAGATAAGAGAGGACCACTGCTGTGGTTAAACCGACGTATCCTGTTCCTATGATTGCAATCTTCATTAAAGATAGGCCGTGAACGCCAAGTCATTAAGACAAGGGAATACGAGCCTTGCTCCTTTCATAGCTCGCTTTCAAGATTTGAATTTCAAAGATGCTCTAAATCATCTAAATCCTTTTGTCTTCCGCTGGCCTGCTTATTGCGTTTCAATTGTACGCATAAGTCTGTCTAAAACCTCCACTTATTGTACCGCTGGTGGTTCGACCTGTTCCAATAGCCTATTGATAATATCCAGGCTCGTGATACCGTCGGCTTCTGCGTTGAAATTGGTCAAAATTCGGTGGCGTAGTACTGGCACAGCGACCGCCTTGATATCCTCGTATGAGACATGATAACGTCCGTGGAGAATCGCACGCGCCTTTGCACCGAGAACAAGATATTGTGATGCTCTCGGTCCAGCACCCCACTGCACCCAATCCTGAATAAAATCAAGTGCGTCTGCTGTAGGCCGCGTCTGTCGGTTCAATTCTACGGCATAGTCTACAATCGCTTCCGCAATAGGAACTTTTCGGACGACCTGCTGTATTCGTAGCACCTCTTCGCCTGTGATAATGGCTTTTATCTCCGGCTCATACGCCGCAGTTGTCGTCATCACGATCTCTTTCTCGGCATCTTTATCAGGATAATCAATTGTGATATGGAACATAAACCGGTCGAGTTGTGCTTCCGGTAACGGGTAAGTACCTTCCTGTTCGATTGGGTTCTGTGTCGCTAAGACGAAAAACGGCCGTTCCAATGCGTATGTTCTACCGCCTGCGGTGACCTTGTATTCCTGCATGGCTTGTAGAAGCGCGGCTTGTGTTTTAGGAGGTGTTCGGTTGATCTCATCGGCGAGGACGATGTTCGCAAATACTGGTCCCTTAATAAAACGGAAAGCACGTTTTCCGGCATCGCCTTCCTCAATAATATCGGTGCCGATGATATCGGAGGGCATCAGATCTGGCGTAAATTGGATACGGTTGAAAGGGAGCTCGAGAATCTGCGCGAACGTGCTAATTAGCAGCGTCTTCGCTAATCCTGGCACGCCTACCAGTAAGCAATGTCCTTGCGAAAAGAGTGCCATAAGGAGCTGCTCAATGACTTCGTTCTGACCGATGATTCGTTTTTTGAGTTCTGCTAAAATGTTATCTCGTGCCGTTTTTAGTGTTTCGGCGGCTTCCATATCAGTTGCGGTTTGCGTAGTTTGTGTATTATTTTCCATATTTTTTGAGTTTAATCGCTTGAGACTTTCCACATTTGAAGTCCGTCGAAATCGAAGTTGACATCAATGATTCGCGCCCCTGCGTCTTCAAGTTTTTGACGGACGCGGTGTTCGCGTGTAGGTTCGCAATAAAACAGGAGGCATCCGCCGCCGCCAGCCCCGCATGCTTTCCCACCAGTGGCACCGTTCGTCATCGCAATTTTAAAGAGATGCTCAATCTGCTCATTTGTGACAGAGGGGTGCAACTTTTTCTGGTTATTCCAATTTTCGGTGAGAAGTTCGCCGAATTCCGTCAAACGACCTCGCATGAGTGCCGTTTTTGTTGCCTCGGCAGTGGCTTTGAGGGCTTCCAATGCGTTGCGTACACTCGATTCTTCACTTTTATATGCGTCGGTCACGTTCTGATGGATATTACCAGAAAGTCGGGGCTGCCCGGTGTAGCAAAGCACAAGGTTTTTTTCAAGTTCGTAGCGGATATGGGATGGGAATCTCAACGGCGAGGTCTTTACCTCTTCGCCTTGAAACTCCATAAAATGGATGCCGCCGAGCGCACTTGCGTAATGGTCCTGTTTTCCACCGAGTATTCCGAGTTCATGACGTTCGATAGTACTCGCGAGTTCAGCATATTCGTATGGGAGATAGGTGGCTTCCTTAAGCGCGCCCAGCACACCAACGAGTGCGACTCCCATTGATGCGGAGGTGCCTAATCCGCTACCTGGGGGGGCAGTGGACTGCGTGATGAGATCAAACCCGCCAATCTGTATGGACATCCGTCGCACAGCTGCCTTCACCAAATCAATGTTTCCGTCGTATTCAAGTTGACGTACATCATCTGCTTCGATAAAGGTGTCAAAATCCGCGGAGTAGATACGAATGCTTTTATCCAAAATCCGTTGCAGTTCAACAGAGTCGTCTTGTGCTGTCTGCCGCTCACACCGGAGGGTTGCATAAGCGTATCGATTAATGGCTCCGTTAACAACGAACCCCTTTGAGTGTTCGGTGAAGAGGGCAACGTCGCTCCACCCGCCAGCAAAATCAATGCGGACGGGGGCTCTCGTTCGGATTAACATGACGAGTCTCCTGACATCAGTTTTTAACGAACGCGCTTGCAAAGCGTGCCTGGAAGCGATGCGGACAAAAAGTTGGAAAGGGTCCTGACAAATAATGCACGCAAAAATTGGTATCAGTAATTGCAGGTAATAGCACCGTGTTGGAATACGTTGTAAATGCAGTCTCTATGGCAAAGATCTGCAGAGACTTCTACTGATAGGCGTAACATGGAAAAGCCGCAGCTACCCTCTGTGTAGAAACGAGGCACAGCCTCGCGGCTTTTCCAAGAAACTGAGCGAAAAAAAACCGCTAGTCTTAGGCGGCGGCGTCGCGAAGTTTCTTACCAGCTTTGAAAGCAGGGACGTTTTTTTCCGAAATCTCAAGCGGGGCACCAGTTTGTGGGTTGCGGCCTGTACGGGCGGGTCGATGTTTGACTTCAAATGTTCCGAACCCAATCAGGCCGACGGAATCGCCGTTGCTCAAAGCTTCGCAAATAGTCGCAGCAAAAGCATCAACAGCGGCGTTCGCATCTTTCTTGCTGAGGCTCGTTTGTTCAACGATACTGCTGACGACATCGTTCTTCGTTAATTTTGCCATTTTAAATGTTCCTCTAATTTTTGCCTGAATAAGTGAACGCTGCTTTTACCAACACGATCTGGAAATCGCGAGCCTTCCGC
>VXXH01000508.1 GCA_009835515.1 Candidatus Poribacteria bacterium | reverse complement strand
GCGATTATGCGTCGTAATTATCATCTCTTTATTCTCCTTTTCCCAGTTGTTTTTTGGCTTGTCTGTTTCTTTCTGCTGCCGTTGGTGTCGGTGTTTATCTATACTTTTCTGGAACGCGGGACATACGGCGGTGTCCGATGGAATTTCACGCTCGAAAACTATGGACGATTGCTTGATGGGTTGTATCTCGGTATCCTCTGGCGGTCAGTGTCTACGGCGTTAGTTTGCACGGCGGTCTGTCTGCTACTTGGTTACCCCTTCGCTTACTACCTGGCACGCTATAGACCGAAACACCGGAATATCTTATTACTGCTCGTCGTTGTCCCGTTCTGGACGAATTTCCTCATCCGAACTTATGCGTGGATACTGATTTTACGCACGGAAGGTTTATTGAACAACTTTTTGGGGGTTGTGTTCCCTGACTGGGGTCCCTTAGAGTTATTGAATACGCCGCTCGCGGTACAAATCGGACTCGTCTATGGCTACCTACCGTTTATGATACTTCCCTTGTATGCAGCACTGGAACAATTAGATATGTCACTGCTGGAAGCAGCACAGGATTTAGGTGCATCACCGCGGCGTGCGTTTTGGCACGTAACTGTGCCGCTGAGTCTGCCGGGTATCCTTGCTGGGTCGATGCTGGTCTTTATTCCGACAGTGGGCGCGTTTCTAACGCCGGATCTGCTCGGTGGCGGGAAGGTGAGCTATATCGGGAACGTGATTGAACGGCAATTCAAAACGGCGCGAGATTGGCCCTTCGGGTCTGCACTTTCGTTTATGTTAATGGGGATAGTTTTGGTCGGGACTGTGTTGTATTTTCGTGCTTTGCAAGGGAGTGAATCTGCAGAATAAGTATCAGTTGTCAGTTATATAGCCGGGTCAATTTACTGAGATACAAGGCAACTCCGTTGGCCAAGCACTGACAACTGATAACTCTAAAAAAATGAAACGGATACTTGAAGTCAACATCGGATTGGTTTATCTTTTCCTCTACGTCCCAATTTTAGGAGTCGTTGTGTTCTCGTTCAATAGCGGAGAACAGATCTCTGTTTGGGAAGGGTTTACGTTCGGTTGGTACGCGAAACTATTTGAGGACGCGGCATTGTGGCGTGCATGCCGAAATAGCCTTTTAGTAGCCGGTGTAGCGACGGTCATTTCAACCTGCATCGGGACGACGACCGCGCTTGCTATTGAACGCTACCGGTTCCGTTTCCGATCCGCACTCACGCAATGCCTCTACCTCCCGATTATCATTCCAGACATCGTATTGGCAATTGCGTTATTAATCTTCTATGTCCAAGTCTCTATCCCGATCGGTTTAATCTCTGTGATTATTGCACACTGTGTTTTCAATATCGCGTATGTCACAATTGTGGTACGGGCACGTTTACAAGGTTACGATAACACCTTAGAGGAGGCAGCCCGTGACCTTGGTGCCAACGAGTGGCAAACGTTTTGGCGGATAACTTTCCCGCTTATCGCGCCCGGTATTATCGGCGGTGCGTTGCTTGCGTTCACGCTCTCTATAGACGATTTTGTCATTACTTTCTTTACCGCAGGCGTTGGCTATACGACGTTGTCCGTCCATATCTATTCATTGCTGAAGTTTGGTATCACGCCGAAGATTAACGCCATCTCAACGATGTTATTGGCGAATTCGATCGTGTTTATCCTGCTGTTTCTGTGGTTTCAGGGTGGCACCACTGCCTCCCAAAAGCAGGAAATTTGACAGTCGGCGTGCGAAAGCGTTAGCAAATTTGCGTAGGTTGTGCTATAATTTTCTCGTTGACACAGCAAGGTAAGACGATATGGGTTATTTCCGAACATACACTGAAATTGATCTCGGGGCAATCCGACGAAACGCTGAAGCAATCAAAGCATATACCGGAAAACGCTTAATCGCTGTCGTGAAAGCGGATGCCTACGGACACGGTGTCGTACCTGTTACAGAGACGTTGCGTCCAGTCGTTGATATGTTTGCCGTTGCAACGATTGCGGAAGGTGTAGCGTTACGTCAGGCGGGTATCCGTGAACCGATTCTTGTCCTTTTCAGCTCTCTCTCGGAACAGGCGGTGCAAATCGTTGCGCACGAATTGACACCGACAATCGGCGATTGGGAATTCGCGGATAGATTAAACGATGTCGCCTCAAAAATTGTCCGCGTCCATGTCAATATCAATACAGGCATGAACAGAAGTGGCGTTTATTGGGCGGAAGCGGTGCAATTCCTGAATAGGCTACAGACACTGCCCCGACTTGATGTTGAAGGGTTCTTTACACATCTTGCTACCGCGGACGAGACGGATAAGCGTTTTGTTTTTATTCAACTCGACAGGTTTTCGTCTGTGCTTAAAGAAATTGCCAATGGTGGCGAATTGATCCACGCAGCGAACAGCGCGGCTGCACTCGCAATACCAGAAGCATATTTCGACGCTGTGCGTCCAGGTTTGAGTCTCTATGGCGTTTACCCCGCATCCGAAAGACCCATTAAGTTAGAACCTGCTCTCACATGGAAGACCCGGATCGGCTGGATCGGTTCTATTGCAGAAGGCGAAGGCGTAAGTTATGGGTTAACATATAAAGCACCACGTCAAACCCGTGTGGCGATGGTACAAGTAGGTTACGGCGACGGTTATCCGCGTGCGCTTTCTGGTGTTGGTGAGGTGTTAATTGGAGGGGCGCGCCGCCCGATTATCGGCAGAGTTTGCATGGACGTGAGCGTGGTACGTTTAGAACCGACAGATAACGTATCTGTCGGTGATGCGGTTGTGCTGATCGGCAAGCAACAGAACACGGAAATTACGGTTGATGAAGTTGCACATCGCGCCGGAACGATCTCTTATGAAATCCTGACGCAGATTGGGGCACGTGTACCCAAAAAGTATATCTAATGCTTTGTCCCGTCAAAGTTAAAGGGTATAAAGGTCACCAGCACAGTTTGCTCCTACAAGAGGATAAACACGACCTTAAAGACGAACAAACCTAATCAATATCCGCTGGTCTTGACAACGGAAAGACCACAGCAAGGTCCAGAATTAAAAATGCTCATTGAAATTAAAAATGTCTCGCTCTTTTTTGGTACGACGGCTGCGTTAGATAACCTCTCGCTGGAGGTGCAAGGTGGTGCTGTCGGTCTGCTCGGACCGAACGGTGCCGGGAAAAGCACATTACTGAAGACCCTGCTCGGCTTTGTCCAACCGAATCAAGGCACAGCAGCCGTGTTTGGGTTGGACGTGCAGAAAGAGCCGTTAGGCATCCGCAGACAGGTGGGGTACATGCCAGAAGACGAGTGTTTGATACTCGGTATGAACGCTGTCCAACTCGTCGCTTACGCGGGAGAGTTGTGTGGGATGCCAAGGCGCGATGCGATGCAACGTGCACACGAGGTGCTTTATTACGTCGGTTTAGATGAAGAGCGTTACCGAACCATAGATGGCTACTCGGCGGGCATGAAACAGCGGGTGAAATTAGCACAGGCATTGATACACGATCCAAAGTTGCTCCTCCTTGATGAACCGACCAACGGAATGGATACCAGTGGTAGGGAGGAGATGCTTGAACTTGTTAAGGACATCTCATCTGATAAAGGCATCAATGTGATTTTATCTTCGCATCTGCTGCCCGATGTAGAGTTTGCGTGCCATGAGATCATCGCACTTTCGCACGGGAGTGTTGTTATCCAAGGGCAGATAGAGTCCCTGAAAAAAGACAAAGGACAAGCCTTTGATCTGCGGATTGTAGGTGACAGCGAGACTTATATCGCTGCTTTGGAACGTCAGAATTATCAGGTTGAAGTACGTCCTGGCAACCACTTACGGGTTACGTCCGAAAGTCAGGAAGCGACAGGCACAAAATTCTTTTTCAAACTCGCTTACGATACCGGTGTACAGCTCCGGCAGTTACGTGAAGTGAGTCACTCGTTGGAAGATGTTTTCGCTGAAGTGATGAGTGTGGATGCCCAATAACGTGAGATGTCGATACCTTTACGATTCAGACAGACATCTGTTCACATTTACCGGACAATTCTAAACGCAAGGAGGAACCCACATGGCAGATAACAATGGTGTTATAGAAGTTGGCGTTGCAGAAGTGGATATTACACCCGATTATCCGATACGGCTCAGTGGCTACGGGAGTCGCCGCACGGAATCCGACGGTATCATCCAACGGATATGGGCGAAAGCCCTCGCGATTGGCAGTGATTCGGATGACCCCGTTGTCCTCGTGACAGTTGAAAATTGTGGTTTACCGGACGAGTTGACAGAAGAAGTGTCGCGGCGCGTGAAAGAAAAGACAGGCATTTCGCGTGCCCATTTTGCGGCATGTTTTACGCATACACATAGTGCGCCGTGTCTCACAAACGCTGCACCGTTCCTGTTTAGCACAGATATACCACCCGACCAACAGGAAACGATAGACCGATACACCCGTCAATTTAAGGATTGGATGGAAGCCGTCGCACTGGAAGCACTCGCGAATCGAGAACCCGCAAAATTGACATGGAGCATCGGTGAACTCGGTTTCGCCAAGAATCGGAGGACAGAAGGCGGTCCCGTAGATCATTCATTACCGTGCGTACAAGTCAGGGATTTAGACGGGCATTTGCGCGCTGTATGGGCAAGTTATGCCTGCCATTGCACAACGTTGGCAGGTACAGATAACCATATCTGTGGCGATTGGGCCGGGTTTGCACAAGAAGAAATCCAAAAGGTGCTTCCGGGTGTAACGGCTTTAATTACGATTGGATGTGGTGGAGATGCGAATCCTGAATCCCGGATGATGCCGATGCCTGATGGACAAGAAGAGGTTTTCAATACCCGTCTCGCATACGCGAAAGCACACGGTGAATCACTATCACAGGAGGTTCAGCGTCTACTGGTAAGCGGTACAACACCGCTTACCAGCGTCCCGACAGGGGCATTTGAACGCGTTAATTTGCCGTTTGATACATTGCCGACGCGTGAAGAATGGGAAGCACGTGTAGCAGCAGGTGGTCATGATGCCTATCATGCCCAAAAACATCTTGAAACCCTGCAGCGGGGCGAGTCGATACAAACGGAACTCTCCTATCCCATACAGACGTGGACATTCGGTGAGGAATTGGCAGTGGTTTTCCTGGCGAGTGAGGTCGTCGTCGATTATTCGCTACGCTTGAAGCGAGAATTAGATGTGGAACGGTTGTGGGTAGGCGCATACGCGAACGCGTTTCCGTGTTATATTCCGTCGGAGCGGGTGTTAGCGGAAGGGGGTTATGAGGGTGGTGGTGCCATGCTCTATTTCGGACCACCGACCCCTTTTGCGCCGGGTGTTGAGCAGCTGGTGATTGATACCGTGCACAAGTTATTGCCAGACGAATTTTTAGCAGAATCACAGTGAGAATAAATAGGTGGTTTGTGTTTTTTATAGCAGTGTCACTTTTGGCACTGCTATTTCTATGAACATGTGCGTCCCCGTTCCTACGATCCAACCTATCCCTCCTACGATAATAGCGAGTGCAACAAAAGCAAGAGCATGCCTGAAAGTACGGGGTTCGGTGACTTCTTCACTGAGTTGGCTGCTTACACGTTCGTTTTCCAGATATAGGATCGAAGGAAAAAGAATTACGAATAGTACTAAAGGTGCTATCAATTTGTATGTTATTGTTCCGCCGATCCAAGCAAAGAATACGGGAAGCATAGTCAGTCCAGCTAACCCAATGCTTCCGATGTAACAGAAAATACAGAAGTGTCCATCGCTGAGTTGGTTGGTTAAACGTTTATTTTCCACATACAGCGCAGGAACAGTAATAGCCAGTACTGTGGATAGGATTATCGTCAAGCCGAACTGCCACTCCACCAAAGTTCTACCAAAGCGAAACGCCAAAAAATATGCTAAGAACCCGGTAACAGTAAGCAAGGCGCGCTCTAAAGTCGGCAGGTTCCACGGTTTTTGTGATGTCTTTACGACGCTATCGGAAGCGTCGAGGGGCTGCTGTGGGTCAGTATTGATGTAATCCGGTGTTTGATTCGTAGAATTATCAAACATTTTGACTTTTCCCAATTATGGTTCGGCTATGTCGTGAGTCGCGGTAGGAAATATTTTATCGCGACATAGGGTTGGATGTAACAATCTCTATGAATTTCCTCACCGATGTCCCCGCGAACCAACCTACTAATGCGCTAACAATGGCAAACCCAATAAATATAATGGCACTGATGTAGCGGTTGATTTGGGGTTGTCCATTGTGAGATTTACCAGTTAGCCGCACGTTCTCTACGAATAGAATAGGCACAGCAATAATCGCTATCATTCCTGAAATCACAGCGAATCCGATCCACGGTTCCAGTTTAGTCCAGTGAAAAATAAAAGTCCACATGCCCGCCAAAATCCCAATACTGTAGAGTGAAAACCATTTTAAGGTGGGGGCAGACCAAGCCTTTTCAGGTTTCTTTATAAAACCACGAAAAGAACGAAACTGACGACGCAGGTCAGAGTTCACACGATTTTGGACTTGTTCCATGGAACCGTTGGACATTTCGATACCCTCCACTTAAGAAAGAAGGTGCGATTGGGATATTGCACCTTCTACTTTTTTCACTCAATCAGGCCTGTTTCCGTGAGTGTCTCGCGCAAGGATTCAAGATTTGCGGGAACCATCGGTGCGAGCGGCAACCGCAACTTACCGTTGAGCTTGCCCATGAGCTGGAGCGCGGTTTTTGCAGGAATCGGGTTCGTCTCAATAAAGAGATCAACTGCCAATGGCAGCGTTTTATAGTGGAGTTTACGTGCAAGTTCGAGATTTCCAGCGTGGAAAGCGTTACACATCTCCGCTACGTCTGCCGGGGAGACGTTCGCGACAACCGAGATAACCCCCTTACCACCGACAGCGAGGATCGGCAGCGTGTTCACATCATCCCCAGAGAGCACAACGAAATCATCAGGACACAAGTTGACGACTTCGCTGGCGCGTTTGAGTTCACCCGTCGCTTCCTTAAGCGCAACAATGTTTGGATGTTCCGCAAGACGCGCGATCGTCGGCGAAAGAATGTCGGTCCCGCAACGTCCGGGAACGTTGTAAACAACAATCGGGATGTCCACCGTGTCCGCGATTTTCATGTAGTGGGCGTACAACCCTTCTTGGGTAGGTTTATTATAGTAGGGCGTGACAATCAGGGCAGCGTCAGCACCGGCGGCTTTGGCGTGTTCTGTCGCGCGTAGTGTACGGGTCGTCGAGTTAGACCCAGTCCCCGCGATAACGGGTACCTGTCCATTCACGGTCTCGACTGTAAGTTCTATCACCCTGTCATGTTCAGTCTCAGACAGCGAGGGGGATTCGCCTGTTGTGCCACACGGGACGATGCCGTGTGTGCCGCCGTCAAGCTGAAATTGTATCAGTTCCTTGAGTTTCGCTTCATCAAGCGATTCATCGTCCTTAAACGGTGTGACAAGTGCAACATAAGAGCCTTGAAACATGATGTAAACACTCCTTGCTGGCTATGGAAACCCAACGGCGTGGGTTCTCCTACTACTTTGGCTACGGCACGATGGAACGTGCCTACTACTGTGGCTACGGCACGATGGAACGTGCCTGCTACTTTTAATAATTCCATGCGTCTGCTGTGAGTTCGCCGACGTAGATAACACGAGCATCGCCTTCAAGATAGACGTTTTTTACGGCTCCGTTTTCTACTTCAAAATGGATCGTCAAAACGACACCACTTGCGGTCTTGACAGAAACGGGCGATTCGACTTTGCCTAATGTCGCAGCGATGATAGCGGAAGCGATTGACCCTGTTCCACAAGCGAGCGTCTCATCTTCAACGCCGCGTTCGTAGGTCCGAATATCTATTAACCCCGATGACTCAATACGGATGAAGTTAGCGTTCGTACCGTCAGGCTTGAAGTTGTCGTGATAGCGTGTCTGCTGTCCGAGATCATAGACATCTGTGCCTTCCAAATCATCAACAAAGAAAACGACATGCGGTACGCCGGAATTTGCAAAACCGACAGCGTGCATCCCATCATCAAGTTGGAGTGGGACATTCAGCCGAATATCTGTCGGATCGCTCATACGCACTTTGACGTTCTCACCCACTATTTCGGATTCATAAATTCCGGCGTTTGTCAGAAATCGCATCTGTTCAGAGGCGATGCCGTTCAGATAAGCGAATTTGGAGATACAACGTGCGCCGTTGCCACACGTTTCCACTTCACCACCATCGGCGTTAAAATAACGCATGCGAAAATCAACATCGTTTGCCTTTTCGACGAGAAGTACACCATCGGCACCATCGCGTTC
>VXXH01000107.1 GCA_009835515.1 Candidatus Poribacteria bacterium | reverse complement strand
CGGTAATTGTAACCTGCTGTCCCTTGTATTTCGAGTTGACACCGTTTATCGCAACGTCGTTGACAACATCAGTCAGCGTGGCGGGTTTGACGGTGTCGGTTTTTATAGCACATCCGCCAAAAATAAAAATGGCAAAGCACGCAATGAAAGATATGAAAAGTTTCATTAGGGATTCTCTCGGAAGATTACGGCGAGTGTCGAACTTACTCAATATACCCCAGATTCCGCAACTTACCCTCTAAAATCTTTGTCTCTTCAGTCGTGGATTCTTGCGCTTGTAGATGTTGGTAATTGGAATTCACCAAGAGGTCGTCGTAAGCATCTCGGAAGCGATCAGGCACCTTGCAGGTGAGGTCTTCACCGCTTAGCACATGTCGATACACGAATTCACCTGTCTGTTCATCTTCACGGTAGAGATACTCGCCATCCGTTAGCGACCAGAGCCGAACGCCTTCCGAATACTTGTTTATTTCTACATTGTCAACCGTCGTCCGAGAAGTCACGCGATGATGCGGCATCTCCAAATTGTCCCGACTGAGGAACCCGATACCATAAAGACTATCCAACTCCGACAAAACCAAACGGTTTTCATCAAATTTTGATGGAGATAGCAGGTCCTGTCCATATCCGTGATAGTCTACATCAATACCCGCAAGGTTCATAACCGTCGGAAACAGGTCTATCGCTGAAATCGGTGGTATCGGAAATTCAAGATTTGACACACCGGGAATATGTGCCAATAATGGCACGTGCAGGACGTTTTGATTGAGCGTGCTACCGTGGTCGATAAGTTCATCACAAATACCTTCACCGTGGTCCCCGAAAATGAAGATTGCCCACTCTGGGAGCTGAAGTTGCTTCAGGATTTCGACCAATTTAAACTCAAGTATGTGCGTCGCTGCAGCGTAGTAAAACTGTAACGCCTCATCTGTTTTACCGCGACTCACAAGCGAACCGAGACTTGGTGCCCCGGGAATCCCACTCATGCCATAACCACCGTGTGTGTACCAAAAATGTAGAAAACAGAACTGCGGTGTATCCGAGGGTTGCTTTAGGTGCTCTATCAGGTCTTCAAGCGAACCGAGATGTTGCGCTTTCGCATTCCGATCAACCGATGTGATGAACGGCTCAAAATCAAGGAAACGGAACACCTCCGGACGCTCGGAACGCCCGGTGATATGATACCCCGCATCACTAAATAGCTGAAACAGGTTTGGGATACCCTCAAACATCTTGAGATAGGTCTGACCGTAGACACCGTGCTCAAACGGATAGAGTCCCGTAAAATAGGAGGTATGAGAAGGGCGAGTCGCGGGTGCCGACACAAAAAACTTTTCAGCGAGCGAAAAATCCTGCGTCAGCAGATCAAACTTCGGCGTATTGAAAAGCGGATTCGTCCGGCTGAGCGCGTCGTATCGCCAACAATCAATTGAGATAAGCAGAAATTTATTGACCACGTTAGTTTCCATTCTCTATAGTTATCAGTTATCAGTTTTCAGTTTTCAGTTAAGAGAGTTATTGTGGCAGTTGAGGTTACTGTTCAAGCAACAACAAACCTCTTTAACTGTTAACTGAAAGGTTTTTCGTAGAAAAACCGTACTGAAAACCGACAACTCCTTACTAATCCATTAACCGTGTATTATACTGCCTTTCAGTATGTTGATACCCACCAAATTGATCGGGTTGAAACGGCGGCGGTGTGTAGATATAGACCATATCACTATAAGGATCGTAAAGGATAACCTCTTCGCGTGCATCGCCACAGATATCCGCAGGAAAGCAGTGATACCACCCCATTTTTCCACCCGTCGGTAGGGGGAGCTCAGGGAACGTTACTACTCTATTCCCACTGCTATCGTAAAGTGCAGCTGGGCTATAAATCAATTCGGGATCCCCTACCGCGTGCCAACGGATAACCTCCAGCCCCGTGTTGTTCGGTGTCTCATCAACGCGAAATCGACTTCTGATCTCCCCACCGTTGTCCACCACCATCAGATCCGGATGATGTCCATTATAGCGAATAACCAAGGCATCCTCGGGCGGATCCGAGCGTAATTTACCACACCGAATTTCCTGTCCGTGCGGTACAACATCAAAGCCGAGCGAGAGAATTGGATTCCCTTCCGCATCAACCACCTGGCCACCACCGGAGAGAATCGCCCGTTTGGATCCATTCCACTCGGAGACTAAAACCGAATCCATGTTATCCCCGAAGAACCGATTCCAAAGTGCTGTGCCATCCGCTGCGAGTCCGAAATTACCACCGTTGACCTCATCAAGTCCGTCGCCATTAAAATCACCGACTGCCGGAATATAGGCAGAATGCTTCGGATAACGGAACCATTCATCGGTATACTGCCAGAGCAATTCCAACTTGTGATTAAAGGCGAGTAGGTTCACACCCACCTTCACAACGAAATCCTGCGGTTGCGCGTTCCCAGAGAAGTTCGCAATCATCAACCGCTGATGGACATAGTTAGGGATCTGGAGTTCACCGTCAGCGTACGCATTGCACTGACGCAACGCATTCGGTGCAGCTGTGTGTTTAATAGTGCCAGTCGCACCGTCTAAAATCATTATGCGAACGGTAGACAAATCCCACTTGCTCGCCTCTGCTGCATCTTCATCTATCCAGAAGCAGATAACCTCTGACTGTCCATCGGCATCAATGTCATAAATAGCAACGGGGCCGGGACGGTCGGGTGAGAGGGTTGTTAGGTACGTATCTTTGGCATCTGCGTCTCTGATTTCAAGATGTTTGTCACCGAAGGACCAGAGCGGTTCACCTTCGAGCGTAAACGCGCCGAGGAAACACGGATGAACACCGCCGAGCGACTTGTACACCAGAAAATCGACAGTACCATCGCCCGTCAGGTCACCGATGCGGATATCGCCGCCCCACGCCTTTCCCTTTGTTTCATTCAGAAATGCGTCGGGGATTGCCACCCGTTTATAAAGATGTGCTGATTGTGGAGTGTCCATCTTCAAACAAACGCTTTGAAAAGTCCTACATAAAGTGCGAGGACCTTCTCTGGATCAGGTCCCGTATAAGCACACTCGTTGGAGATGTAGCCTGAGAAACCGATGCGATCCAACCATTGGAACATCTGTCGGTAGAGATCAAACGTCCCTGGTTCCTCTACCCTGTGCGTATGCACCGCAGTAATGTGAGGGGCTACGCGCGAAAAGAGCGGTTCAATACTACCGGCATCACACCCGACAAATTGTGAATTGAAGACAAAACCGACGTTCGGAAGATTCACACCTTCGATCACTTCCATCGCTGAGTCCGGATCTGTGAAAGAACCGTGCATCTCGATAGAGACCGTAATTTTTTTCTCACCAGCATAGGTGCCGAGAACTTTCAATCCATCTCTGACATACCCCACGACTGCTTCGCGATTCTCTTCCGAATACCGGTCACCGAGCACGCGAACATGATCGCAGCCCATAAATTCCGCCATATCAATGACACGTGTAACCCGCCGTACAGTTTCTTCGCGATCGGCAGCGTTTTCGGAATGGAAATTCTGGCAACTCGTCAGCGAGGAGATAACGACCCCACTCGCGTCAACCTGCGCCTTCAATCCCTCCCAAGTCTCTCTTGGGGTATCCCACTCAAATCCGTGTTTCTGTTTATAGTCCATTAATAACTCGACACCATGATAGCCAGTGGCCTCAGCAGTGTCAAGTATCCGCCCTAATTCCCACTCTTGGCAGGTTTGATAGGTATTCAACGCCCATTTCATATTTTTAAAGTTCCTTACGGTTAACTGGCCGGTGATTGGCATTTGAAGTGCCTTTTTTAGAGCCGCCCTCCATTGCATTACGGGCTACGCTCACTCTATAACATGTCTCTTAACTGAAAACTATTCTTCTGACCTCTGATTGCTGACCGCTATTCTTGTATTGGAATGGGAAACCAGAGGCCTCCAGTTTTAGTTGTTAGTGCCCGATGCGTCATATCATTAATACCGATGACATCCACTGTGATGTTATTCTTAAAGCACTGCTTCAAGACCTCCGATAGTGTGTAAGACCCTTTAGTAAACTCATCGGTAACAAGCACAAATCGACGGTTTACATCCTCACGGAAATCGACACGGCGAATCGTTTTTATGATGGCGTTGTGTGCCCGCTCATCACCCATGCCAGCAACGACATGCGTTGTTAACAACCGTTTGAATTTTTCGCTATCCCGCGTCTGTGGATGGATGATCGTATCACTCTCAAGATACCTAAAAATAACGATGCCGAGTGTGAAGTCGATCCCTTTCTCTTCAAATACTGTTACCATTCGACGCAGCTGTCTGCCGACTGCGCGGATATTGTCTATCATACTTCCACTAATGTCAAGCAAAAAAACGAGGTCAACAGCAGTTTGGGATTCGCCATCAGCGATGCTCTCCGCGATGCCTTCGAGTGCCTCTCCCATCCGAGCGTCTCTGTCAATAGGTTGGGCAGGACTTTTACGATCTTCGGTTTCGTTTGCCTCAGTTTGTCCTTGGGCGGTTTTGGGCTTGGGCGCAATTGTAGGGGTCTTTGCATGTGCGGCTGCGATTGTTTTCCATGCAGGTGTTTCTGTAGTGTGTTCGCTCAGGGAAGTCTCTGCCATCGGTAGCCGGGCATCTGTTTTTAACACACGGATTGAGGCATTAGATAGCGTCGGGGGTGCTGAATGCGTCAGCTTTGCAGCGTTTTGATTGGCAGCAGGTGAACGCTTCGCATGCACAGGCGTGGAACGCCGCGCTGGCATCGAACGTTTCTGAGTGCTACTGACATGAAAACGTCGAAATTCTGTCACCGCAATGGCTTCAGACACCAACGGTTCTGACGGGAGCATCGGGCGATACCACCGGATGTAACCGATACTCATAATTCCTATCGCGACGGCGTGTAAAACTAATGACATGAGTAACGCCCTGCGAGTTTTCCGACGCTTCTGTTGTCGTTTATCCCAATAGGCATCAAATAGCATGTTCCTCTTCTCCACTATGAAGTCTCATGGTAAATTGAGACCGTTCCCTGATTTCCATCAATCTGCAGCATCTGTCCATCAACGATACGTTGCGTTGCGTTCGGAACATTAGCAACCGCAGGAACACCGTACTCTCTCGCGACAACCGCACCGTGTGACAAAATGCCACCGCGCTCCATCACCAAACCCGCCGCATGCAGAAAAAGCGGGGTCCAGGCAGGGTCGGTCGATGGACACACCAAAATATAATCACGGTCAGATGGATTCACATCCGAGGGTGTCAAAAGCACACGTGCTTTTCCCGTTGAGATGCCCGCAGAAACGCCTACGCCGGTATATGTCTCCGCTGCGTCAATTGACACCGGCGCGCCGATCTGTTCCAGCGCATCACTGAAAATGACATCCGGCACCTCAATCTGTAACATAAGTTCCCGCTCAGTTCTTCGTGTGGCGATAATATCACCGAAAACATCACCGTCAATTAGTCGTTCTAATTCCTCTGGCACCAGATAGAAAATGCCACCGTCAAGTTCATAACGATTATCCAATTCAAGTAAGGCGCGCCGGACCTGTTCATAGCCGAGCATCAGGTAAAATTTCGCTGTTTCCCTTAAAGGCATATAACGCCTTGTGAAATCCAGTTCACTCTCAATCTGTTTCCGCAAATTCGCCTTATCTCCGAGGATCGCGCCGAGTTCTGTCTCCGCAGCGTCACGGTGTTCCGCTTGTCGCGCAAAATGTGAAGCTCCTTCTTGTTGCGCGTCTGTGCCTGAAGCCTCTTGCTGAAAAGATGCGATTATCTGTTTAAGATAGGTCGTATCTTCACGCCACCTCGGTTGTGCGAGTTCAAACTCGTCAACAGCACGATGCCCATAGTCTTTGAGGAAATCGGTAAGTGCCAAGCCCCCATCTGCCACCTGCCATAACTTCTCGTTCGTTTCAACGGTAAGATTCCCAGAAACGCCGCTAATGAGCCTGCTCACAAGCACCTTTGCCGCTGTCTCATCCATGTGCTTTTGGAGTGCTGCCTCCAACCGTTGGAGTGAAAACCCGGCGAGCAATGTAGCAGTAAGAGCCTTTGGCGCGAAATCGTCCAATGTTTTGGCGCGCCATATCTGGAATTTCGCCACTAATTCCGCATCCGATAAGTCAGTGTATGTAAACTCTCGTTCTGCTTCAACTTCCTCCTGAAACGTTGGGAATACCGCTTCTGCTAACAGCCGATCAAAGTCCGAGCGAATGCGACGGAGCCGCATCTCTGCTTTGCTCATACGAATAATATGGAGCGGTAGTTTCAACCAAAATGACGGGTTACTCCGTGTAATATCAGTTTGTGCTTGCGCATACATCGCCTGTTGAGGGTTCTGCTTCAAGGCATTGAAATCGTGTGCAAACGGGAAACCCTCGAAGTGGAGTTCCGCCTCACGGTTCAAATTAACGTAAATCCGTCCACAGATTAAGTCAAGAATACCGTTGCTATTCACCCGTTTGCTCGGATGGAACCCTAAACTGCGATATGCCTTGCCTAATCCACCGGCACCCGACATGAATTCCTTGACAATCGCCCAAGTCATCGGCAACGGCGCAGGCAACACTTCAGCGATGTTGTGATGACACCAGACCGTACCGTGTGTTTCGGTATGTACTTCCAGTCTCTGTATTTCCTTTTCCCGGCGTTTTTCAACGGATCTCTCATCGGCTCTCGGAGTTGGGTATGTAGGTGCAGAGGATGTGGTAATATAGCGTGCTTGCAACAACACGAACTGCGTATCGGTGAGTGCCCACTCAATATCCATCGGCTTTCCGTAGAAGGTTTCAATCTGCATGCCGAGTTGTGTGAGTTCTTTCAGTTGTGCATCCGTTAGGCTCGGAACGTCTTGCTTGGTAGGTAATACCTCACTTACACCCGTAGCCGTTACCATTTCGCGTTTTGTAGCAACATTTTTTTTCAAAACCTCGCCTGTCTCCCGCGATACATGGAAATTATCAGGCGTAATCGCACCAGAAACAACCGATTCCCCTAACCCCCAATTCGACTCAATGATAGACACATCCGCACTAAAAGGACTGACTGTGAAAAGCACACCAGAGACATCTGCCTCACACATCTCTTGGACTACAACCGCCATCGCTAACCCTTCATCGGAGATTCTTTGTGTTTGCCGATAGGCGATTGCCCGTTCCGACCAGAGCGATGCCCAGCACGCTTTGAGCGAATCTGTGAGTTCGTCGGACGCTACATTCAAAAAGGTGTCTTGTTGTCCAGCGAAACTCGCTTCTGCCAAATCCTCCGCCGTCGCACTCGAACGTACGGCAACTGCAGCGGTTTGCAATTTCTCGTATGCTGTGTGGATTTCCGCGACAAGTTCCGGTGACAACACAACCTCTTTAATCGCGCTCGCATTCTGTTCTGATAGATGCTGAACAGAAAACCGATAGGCATCTGTAGTGACACAAAAACCTTGCGGCACTTGAAACCCTGCTCTCGTCAGTTTTCCGAGATTTAGCCCTTTTCCGCCGACGCGGGATAGGTCAGCCTCGTCAATTTCTGAAAAATGTTTGATGAATTGCATACGCTAAGATCGGTCTGTAAAAAGTAAAAGCGATTGGAAATAGTATAGCAGAACCCATCTGCTGAATGCAAATGCGTTTGGAGTTTGTTCTCACAAAGGAGCAGTTAGGTTAAATACAGAGGCTGGTATGAAACCAGCCTCTAAAGTAATTTGGACTTACAAAGATATTGGAATTACTATTAGTCGTCGTCATCGTCATCATCATCGTCATCGTCATCGTCATCATAGTCATCGTCATCATAGTCATCATCGTCATCATAGTCATCGTCATCATAGTCATCGTCGTCGTCATCATCGTAACGGAGATTAGGAAAATCAGCAGGGTCTTGCTGATTAATCCAATCTCTGAAGAGTTGGATTTGCGCAGCAGTCAACGAAGGACCATCAGGCGGCATTCTGCCAGAGACGATTTCTTCAATAATATCGCTGCTTCGGGCATTACCTGGGACAAATACATCCTCATCCTCTGCGCTTCTTATGAAAGTTTGGTATGTCCTGAAATCAAGGTCGTCGGGACCGTCAGCATCATGACAACCAGCGTACGCACACCTCGCCGTGAGAATAGGCAAAAGATTCTGTTCAAAAATAGTTTCAGCGTTAGCGATCTCATCACTTTCCATAGACGGAGGCTGCCCGTTTTCGGACAAAATATTATCCGGGTGTAAAAAATTACCCAGTTCGGAATCACACCCAAGCAAACAAAATAACAATCCTATGATGAGTAGGAAAGACCTTCGTGTAT
>VXXH01000667.1 GCA_009835515.1 Candidatus Poribacteria bacterium | reverse complement strand
CTAATAGGTCAAGCAAATTTCGTTTATTGCCGCGCGGGTTTCAACCGCGTGTCATCACAAAGGAAGATAGCATCTATGGCACCTAAATTTGATTCACTTTTCCGATTATCAGGTCCGTCGCAAGCAGATATTGATTCTTTCCACAACGATGGCTATATCGCTTATCCGGACGTGCTAACGGACGATGGCAGAGAGGGTCTGATTGAAGAGATCACGCAGCATTTTGAACCGACACGTCAGTACATTGAGACGTTGAATAATGGCGAAAAACCAGAGCGCCCGTATTTTATACGTCCGTGGAACGATCGCCGTGAATACAGTGATCGGCTTATAGACGACCCTTTCATAACGGCATTAATATGCGCGACCATTGGTGAGGCGTACCACTTTTGTCACTCCGCGCTCAACATAGCACCCCGCGGGGTCGGTCCTCTCGGTTTTCACCAAGACCACCACCATTGGAAGCATGAGAATCCGATTAATCTCGCTGAACGCGATAACTACTATATACAGATTTTGTACTATCCAAATGGCTTCAGACGTGGCGATCGCAACCTCAAAGTTATTCCGGGTAGCCATAAGGTTGCACCGACGAGAGAGGCAACGCCAGAACGGATGCTTGCAGGCGACTATGATAAAGAAGCCGGACGCAAATTGGAAGAGAAACGGTTGGAATTACCGCCGGGTAGTATGGTCTATATAGATGCACGTATCTTCCACGCGGTTGAGGCAAAGCCTGTGGATTCGCCGCAGCTTTATCGTATTTTCAACATCGACATCTTCAAGGAAGCAGGACCGCCCCACCGTTACACGCAGGAGATTCCTGAGGAATGGATGGCAACAGCGACACCGTTCCGTCGGAAACTCTTTGATCGTGAGGCGTATACAGAAGAGTGTTGGAGGTAACCTACTATTTCTGTTTTAATTGCCCCCAAGTTGTTGTTAACAAGTTGGCATCAGGCTGAACAGACAACGCTGCAGGGTCAAACCAATCTGCGTCATAATTGCCGTCACCTGTTAATTGTTTTGACTTGCGACTCCCTAAGTCGAATGTGAAGATTCCGTCTGAAATATAAAGCATCTTGTTTCCGAGTGGAGACCAAGCTGGAGAAGATCCGGTTACCAATTTCTTCAATCCACTGCCATCACGATCCAGAACATAGACACCTTTCTGCGACCAGAGAAAGGCTATTTTGCTGCCATCTGGCGACCACGCAGCGTGGATCAATGTTGCGGGTTCATCGACTTCAAACAGCGTCGTCTCTTCGTGGGTGTTGACATTTATAATACGGAGAGCAGTTCGTCCAATATTGTGTGGGAATCTGTAAGTAAATACGATCTCTGAACCGTCGGGCGACCAAGCGGGAAAGCCTGCAATACGTCCAGATGATACAACATGTGCTGCAGTGCGTTCATCAATATCCGCAATATAGATCGCTTCACTGAGTGCCCGATGATATGCCAACTTCTTACCATCTGGTGACCAAGTCGGGAACTCTCTATAGGCTACATCTTTCAACACCTTCCGCACATTTTCCCATCAGCGTCCATGACATAGATGTCGCGAATGCCGTGGCGGTCAGAGTGAAAAGCGATATGCTCACCCGTGGGAGACCAAACAGGCGAACCGTCGCGGGCACCATTCAGCGTCAAGTTCTTTTGTTGAGTTCCATCAGGATTCATTATATAAATCTCAGCATCACCATCACGGGTAGATGTAAACACGATTTTAGATGTTTTCGGGGCTTCTGCTATTACGGAAACAACACCGTTGGACCAAAGAAGATTGATGCAACAAAACAGCGTAAAAATTTTAGTGTTCATAGTATTGCCTCTCTCAGATTCGAAGTCCTTTATAATATTTGGTTTTTAGGTAGGAAATAAGGTTTGATTTGCATAGCGATGCCTTTAATTTGTACCAATTCTAACACACTTCTCAGCCTTTTGCAATCCTATTGACTTAAATCGGAATTTGAAGTAGAATCATTACCAAAAACAGGGAGTTGTAATGAACACGTCAGACCGTCCGAACATTCTTTGGATTTCGTTAGAGGATACAACACCGCGATTCGGTTGCTACGGGGACACGCTTGCGCGTACACCGAACGTTGACCGGCTCGCTGCAGGCGGATGTCGGTTTCCAAATGCGTTTTCGACTGCTGGGGTCTGTGCCCCGAGTCGTTCCGCTATTATCACCGGTATGTACCAGACTTCCATCGGAACACATCACCATCGGACAACGCATACAGACCCAAGTACACCTAACCTGCCTACGCCGTATTCTGCTGTTCCGCCACCTTATGTGAAAACCTTCACCGAATACCTGAGAGGGGCAGGCTATTATTGCACCAATAATAGTAAAACAGACTATCAGTTTACACCCCCTATCACAGCGTGGGATGACAATAGCAATCAAGGACACTGGCGAAATCGTGCGGAAGGGCAACCCTTCTTTTCCGTTTTTAACCCAACCGTTACACACGAAAGCGGTATGTGGGAAAAGGAAGATCGTCCGCTGACCACAAATCCAGATGACGTGGAACTACCACCTTATTTACCAGATACACCTAAAGCCCGTGCCGCATTGGCTCGACAGTACGATAACCTCGCCACAGCCGATGCGCGTGTCGGAGAGTTGTTAGATCAACTCGAAGAGGACGGCCTCGCTGAAAATACCATTGTCTTTATTTGGAGCGACCACGGTGAAGGACTCCCGCGCGGTAAACGGTGGCCCTATGATGCGGGGATCCGAATTCCATTGATTGTGCGTTGGCACGAAGCACTTCATCCAGGGAGTGAAAGCGATCAATTGGTGAGTTTGATTGACCTCGGTCCCACAGTGCTTTCGTTATGTGGTGTTCAAGCACCGCAGCACCTACACGGGCAACCTTTCCTTGGATCAGAAAAAGTAGAACGTGAATATATTTTTGCGACGCGGGACCGCCTTGATTTATCGTATCACATGCTGCGTGCTGTGCGGGATAAGAAGTATAAATACATCCGAAATTATTATCCCGAAAAGCCGTATCTCCGCTGGGATCCTTACCGCAATAGCCATCCCGTGATGCAGGAGATGTGGCGACTTCATACCGAAGGCAAATTAGAGGGAGATCAATTGGTCATGTTCCAATCACCGTGCCCCGCTGAGGAGCTCTACGATGTGGAAAATGACAAGTATGAACTCAACAACTTAGCAGAGGATACAGGGCATGCAAATGTGCTTACACGGATGCGAGAAACGTTGACAGCATGGCAAACTGAATTCGGGGATATGGGGAATATATCTGAAGAACAGATGGTGGCGAAATGGTATCCTAACGGCACACAACCCGAAACGGCATCACCACTTTTCATTCCGATTAACGCGTCTAACCCTGGTATGGAACCTGCTCACGAAGATGGAGAATGGGACGCCCCGCTGTTTCTGCAACTCCATTGTTCAACACAAGGTGCCTCAATTGCGTATACAACCGAACAAGGTGCAGATGCCCGATGGCAGTTGTATACAGAACCTTTGCGTTTACCGAAAGGTGAAACCGTTATAAGAGCAAAAGCGATTCGGATCGGTTACAAAGAGAGCGATGAAAAATCGCTAAGATTCACAGTTTCAGACAACTAAATGCCCCTGAATGCTTAGACACTCTATTGACTTAAAGTGCTGTTTGGGGTACAATCTTGTCAAAAACAGGGAGTTGTGATGAATACATCAGACCGTCCGAACATTCTTTGGATCTCGTTAGAGGATACAACACCGCGATTCGGTTGTTATGGCGACCCAATCGCTCGCACCCCGAATATTGACCGCCTCGCTGCAGGCGGATGTCGGTTTCCGAATGCGTTTTCAACTGCCGGGGTCTGTGCCCCGAGCCGTTCTGCAATTATTACCGGTATGTACCAGACCTCCATCGGTACGCACCACATGCGGACACGGCATACGAACCTAAACACGCCCGACATGCCGACACCGTATTCCGCTGTACCACCGCCTTATGTCAAGACTTTCACGGAATATCTCAGAGGCGCGGGCTATTACTGTACGAACAATAGCAAAACCGATTACCAGTTCACACCCCCTATCACAGCGTGGGATGAAAGCGACAACACCGCCCACTGGCGGAACCGCGACGCAGGACAACCCTTCTTTTCGGTGTTCAACCCGACTGTTACGCACGAAAGCGGCATGTGGGAACGCGAGAATCGTCCACTGACGACGACTACGAATCCCGATGACGTACAGTTACCGCCCTACCTGCCGGATACGCCGAAAGCGAGGCAGGCATTGGCGCGCCAATACGATAACCTTGCGACTGCCGATGCCCGCGTTGGTAAGTTGTTAGATCAACTCGAAGAAGATGGGCTTGCGGAAAATACCATCGTTTTTCTTTGGAGCGACCACGGTGAAGGACTTCCGCGCGGAAAACGGTGGCCCTACGATGCCGGTATCCGTATCCCATTGATCGTCCGCTGGCCCGGCACACTGAATCCTGGTAGTGCAAGCGAACAACTCGTGAGTTTAATTGACCTCGGACCAACCGTGCTTTCACTCTGTGATGTGCAGGCACCGACACATCTACAGGGGCAACCGTTTCTCGGACCGGAGAAGGTAGCACGCGACTATATCTTCGCAACACGCGATCGGTACGATGAATCTTACGATATGGTGCGCGCTGTGCGAGATAAGCGGTATAAATACATCAAAAATTACTACCCTGAAAAGCCGTATCTGCTTTGGATTCCATATCGCAATCGGCATCCGGTCATGCAGGAGATGTGGCGGTTGTACGCCGCGGGTGAATTAGAGGGGGATCAGGCGGTTATGTTCCGTTCGCCGCGTCCGGCTGAAGAACTCTACGATACCGAAAATGATAAGTATGAACTCAACAATTTGGCAGAAGACGCTGGACACCAAGATGTGCTGGAACGGATGCGCGGGACACTGGCAGCATGGCAATCCGAATTCGGCGATATGGGAAATATACCTGAAGAGCAGATGGTTGCAACATGGTATCCTGATGGTACGCAGCCGCAAACGGCGGCACCGATTTTTATTCCGATTAACGCCGAACATCCCGGCACAGAAGTAGCGCATAGAGTTGGTGAATGGGCGGCTCCGCTTGTTTTACAACTTCACTGCTCCACGCAAGGGGCATCCATTGCCTATACGACGGAGCAAGGCGATGATGCACGTTGGCGGTTGTATACCGGTCCGTTACGTCTACCAAAGGGCGAAACAAGCGTCCGCGCGAAAGCGATTCGTATCGGCTATAGTGAAAGTGAAGAGAAAACGATTCATCTTAAGGTTTCATAAGGAGATTAATAATAATGGCACAACAGAACAGCCAAGACTATTTCGTTTACATCGGCACCTATACGGATGGAAACAGCGAAGGGATTTACGTCTACCGCTTAGACGGAGCGACGGGTGCCTTGGAATACAGCAGCAAAATAACAGGCGTTGAGAATCCATCGTTTGTAGAGATACACCCGAGCGGACAATATCTCTATGCTGTCAACGAGCTTAGCGAGTTTGAAGGCAAAGATAGTGGTGCTGTCACGGCATTCTATATTCATAAAGAGACAGGAGAGATTAGCTACCTCAACCAACGCGCGACCGGCGGTGGTGCCCCGTGTCATCTAAGTGTGGATTCGACTGGTAAATGTCTGCTCGTAGCGAATTACGGTGGTGGCAGCGTCACTGCTTTCCCGATTGCGTCGGATGGCAGGCTCGGTGAAGCCTCTGATTTCGTGCAGCATCAGGGATCCAGTGTCAATCCACAACGGCAGATGGAACCGCACGCGCACGCGATCATGATTGATCCGGGGAATCGTTACGCTTTTTCACCCGATCTCGGGCTTGATAAAGTGCTCATCTACCAATTAGATGCGAAAAATGGGAAACTCACGCCTAATACGCAACCGTGGGTGCGTGTGCAGCCCGGTGCGGGTCCTCGGCACTTCGATTTCCATCCGAACGGTCAATATGCGTATGTAATTAACGAGATAGACTCTACATTCACAGCTTTTCGGTACGACGCGAAAGCCGGAACGTTAACTGAATTTCAAACGATTTCCACACTCCCCGATGATTTCGACGGCACCAGTCATTGTGCCGATATCCACGTCCATCCTTCCGGGAAGTTCTTGTACGGGTCAAACCGTGGACATGATAGCATTGCGATCTGCGCGATTGATGCGGAAACCGGAATGTTGAGTTCTATCGGCTTTGAATCGACACAAGGGCAGGCACCTCGAAACTTCGGGCTGAATCCAGAAGGGACCTTCCTCTTTGCGGCGAATCAGCGGACTGATACAGTTGTTACGTTCACTATTGACGCTGAAACGGGTGAGTTGAAGGCGACAGGGGATGTAGCGGAGGTGCCGACACCTGTCTGTTTGAAGATGTTGGCGTGTGGTTAGTTCTTTACGTTGATGGGCGGGTACTGAGACCCGCCCCAACAAATTAGCGTTCGTGGCGACGCTGTCTACGGCGTTCTTGGAGTCTATCCCACGGATAGATAAGACAGCGATCCGCCCAATCTCGATAAAGTCCAGTGAGTTCTTCAAGTTTCTGTGGATGCTTAGGGGCGAGATCGTTAATTTCCGTCCGTTCCGCTTCCAGATCGTAGAGTTCCCAATCACCGGGGAACTTACAGACGAGTTTCCAGTTATCTTGTCGGACTGCACAATTCCCCTCATGTTCCCAATAGAGTACGTCTTTACCGTTACTCTTTCCATCAAAAATCGGCATTAAGCTTGTTCCCTCTAACGGTAAAATTGGTTTTCCGTTGTGTTCTTCAGGATAAGTTGCGCCTGAAACCTCAAGGCATGTTGCCATGATATCTGGGAGTTGTCCGGGTTGATGCCGTAATTCTCCGGCAGCCTTTATGGCATCTGGCCAATGCGCTATTAACGGCGTAGCAATTCCGCCTTCATGTACCCAATGCTTGTACAATCGGAACGGTGTATTGGATAGGTTCGCCCACGGCACGCCGTAACTCTGATAAGTCGTTTCGGGACCTGGCATGATGGTGGGGTCGTTGCCCCGATAGACGGGTTGACCATCAGAAGTCGTATCGGTACTGATGAGTGAACCCTTGTCCCGTATTGCCGGGGGGCCGCCGAGTTCTTCAGCACAACCGCCGTTATCGGCTAAAAACAGGATGAGCGTGTTATCGAGTTGTCCCGTCTCTTCCAATGTGTTAATAATGCGCCCGATGCCTGCATCCATCCGAGTGATTTGTGCCGCGTAGACTTCCATGCGGCGTTGATTCCACTCCTTATATTCTGCTTCGGTCCAAGGGAGTTGGGAGGGATCACGTGCTGTGAGCTGCCAGGATTCATCTAAAATTCCCATCTCCTGCATCCGTGAGAGTCGTTCTTCTCGGAGTTCGTCCCATCCAGCGGCAAAACGTCCGTTGTAGGGTGCAATATCTTCTTCGTGGGCGTGCAGGGGCCAATGTGGTGCCGTGTAAGCGACATAGGTAAAGAATGGGCGTTCCGGTGTCTTATCCGTATGATTTCGGATATACGTCGCCGCTTCATCGCTAACAGCATCCGTGAAGAAATAGCCTTCGGGGAGTTCATCGTGCTGGATACGCGTGTTATTTCGAGTGAGGGTATTCGGTTTCCAGAAGTTCGCGGCACCGGTGATAATACCGTAGTACTCGTCAAATCCGCGTTGGCAGGGCCAACTGTGTTTAGGACCATCGGGACCAGCGTGGCGAGAGATGTGCCATTTGCCGCTCATATACGTGCCGTAGCCTTCTGAACGAACTGCATCGGCAATAGTGATGCAGCGGTCATTGAGGTCCCCACGATAGCCCTCAAGTCCGTCGTCGCCCATCATGTGTCCGACACCTGTCTGGTGCGGATGGAGCCCTGTAAGCATGGAGGCACGGGAGGGACAGCAGCGTGCGGTATTGTAAAACTGCGTAAACCGCAGCCCGCCAGTGGCGAGCCGGTCAAGATTCGGGGTGTGGACTTCGCCACCGTAGCAGCCTAAGTCGGAAAAACCCATGTCGTCGTTGAGAATGAGGACAATATTAGGTTTACTGTTTTCGTTCATAAAATAAGCACCTCTTCCGTTTTTATAATTTGATGTTGCTTTTGGCGATTGAGTATGCTACTATTAAAAGATAGACTCGAAACCCGCATAGAAATGACGCCCGGAAATCCAGATCTGCAAAGGAGTAAAACCATGATTGCGAATTTGATTACGCTCTTCCGCCTGATCCTCGCCTTTGTTGTGATTTCCCTCTTTGGATATCACATATACTTAGACATTTTGCTTGTTGTGCTAATCGGTTTGATCCTATTCCTTGACGCGGTTGATGGTTATGTTG
>VXXH01000136.1 GCA_009835515.1 Candidatus Poribacteria bacterium | reverse complement strand
ATAAAAACTATTAACACCTGTGCAAAGGACAACACCAAAAACGGACAATTGAATGACCCTTGGAAAGAGCGCGTTTAAACGGCGAGGTTGCGAGAACCTCGCCAGCGGTGGATTATAGAAGCATGGGGTGTGTTATTGCAGCAGCTCCATGAATACTTCAACATCCGTTGTGGGGGCTTGGCAGGTGTAGTTTTCGCAGACGTATGCTGTTGCGGTGTTGTCAACTTGGGTTTTGCCGGTGAGAAGCGGTAACGTCTCTCCATCAGCGGATTCGCTTAAGGCGACGATTTTGTTGGGTTGATATGTGCCGTGTAATGCCGTCAACATTGCGTCTGTTTTTGCATCGCCTTTTTCACCGACGATCGCGACCTCTTTTGGTGTTGACAGTAGGAAAGCTAACTCACAGAGGAGCTGCCCTGACCCTGTTGGCATCGCTTCCATCTGATGGAAGTAGAGTTTCAAGGTTGCAACGGCTTTGTCGTGGAATTCGGGGTTGTTGAGGTGTTTGGCGAGTCGTAAGAGACTATGGATCGCCATGGATGCACCGGAAGGTGTGGCACCGTCGTAAGCGGATTTGGATTGGACGATAAGCGTTTCGTGCGCTTTGCCGGTGAAGAAGAATCCGTCTCCGGCATCGTCGCCGAATTGGTCAATCATGATCTGTGCGAGACGCTCGGCTTCGGTGAGCCATCGCGGTTCAAAACTGGCTTCGTAGAGTGCGACTAATCCGGCGATGAAATAGGCGTAGTCCTCAAGATAGGCGTTGAGATGGCTTTTACCCGCACGGTAGGTGCGTAGGAGGAGACCGTTGTCTTGGGATAGCGTCGTCAAGACGAATTCGGCGGACTTTTCACATGCCTCAAGGTATTCAGGTTTCCGGGTGAGTTGGTATCCCATCGCCATGCCGCGGATCATAATACCGTTCCAACTCGTCAGGATTTTGTCGTCGAGTCCGGGTTTAATCCGTTTCTCTCTCGCTTCAAAGAGTTTCTGCTTGCTGTCCGCGAGAAGAGTTTCCAGTTCTCCGAGATCCATTTGCAGCTTTCGGGCAAGGATATCTGGAGGAACTTGGACGTTGAGGATGTTTTCACCCTCGAAGTTACCCTGTGGCGTGATGTCGTAATACTCGCAGAAGATTTCGGCGTTCTCTTCACCGATGACATCTTCGACATCGTTCGGTTCCCAGACGAAGAATTTGCCTTCTACACCTTCACTATCTGCGTCCTGTGTGGAATAGAAACCGCCGTTCTCTGCGTCGTACATCTCGCGGAGGACGTAATCGAGTGTCTCAACGGCTATATCGCGATAGAACGGTTTTTGCGTGGCTTGGTACGCCTCGAAATAGGCGACGACGAGTTGGGCGTTATCATACAACATCTTCTCAAAGTGTGGGACAAGCCAGTGGGCATCGGTGGAGTAACGGTGAAAACCGCCGCCGAGTTGGTCGTACAGACCGCCGCGTGCCATCTTTTCCAAGGTGAGTTCCACCATCTCTAAGGCATTGGCGTTGCCGCTGTGGTGCCAATAGCGTAGGAGAAAAGGTAATCCCATACTGGGTGGGAATTTGGGGGCATTGCCGAATCCGCCGTGTTGCGCATCGAATTGCGAGCGATATTGTTGGAATGCTTGGGTCATCAGTTCTTCGGTGAGTTCATGCTCATGCGGATCGACGACATTGCTTATCTGGTTGAGCTGCGCTGTAAGTTGGTCAGCCTGTTGTAGCACCTGTACTTTTTTGTCGTTGAATGCCTCTGCTACGGCTGCCATCACCTTTGGAAATCCGGGTCTACCGTACCGATCAGTGGGTGGATAATAGGTGCCACCGTAGAAGGGTTTGAGGTCCGGGGTGAGAAAAACGGTCATGGGCCATCCGCCTTGGCGGGTCATGACTTGGACGGCGTTCATGTAGATTTCGTCTAAATCGGGACGTTCTTCTCGGTCAACTTTGATATTGATAAAGAGTTCGTTCATGACGGCGGCGATTTCCTCGTTTTCGAAGGATTCGCGCTCCATGACGTGGCACCAGTGGCATGCGGAGTAACCGATACTGAGGAGGATAGGCTTCTGCTCCTGTTTGGCGCGCGCTAATGCTTCTTCGCCCCACGGGTACCAGTCAACGGGGTTATGTGCGTGTTGGAGTAGATAGGGGCTTGTTTCATGGATAAGGCGGTTGGTGTGTGCGGGTGTATCGTGCATTCGTGTTTCTCCAATGTATAGGATTCTATATCGGAAGCATTCGCGCGCTTAAGACAATGGGCGGGTTGTATGCACGCCCGCCCTTACAAGTGAAGAGATACCGCTACGGGGATTCGAACCCCGGTTTGATGGCTGAGAACCATCCGTCCTAACCCCTAGACGATAGCGGCTTATATATTGGAAATTCTTACAGAGGCAGTTCTGCCACTTGATGTTCACGATTCAGTTTCATCTGTTATTCTTCCGGCGTGTTCGATCATCTCACTGAATACATCAAGATTCACGTCTGACAGATTGCGAAAACTGATGCTACTTTTTCCGGTTTTGACTTTACCGAGTCGGGGTCCGTAAATCTCGGCGAGATAATCTTTCCCTTCGACTGCGTTGACATATACGCTGAAGTAGTTTTTCTGACGTGCCAACCCAACGGTGAACCATTCGACTTGCTTTTTATCAGAACGCTGATAGTTATAATTGCCGTAGCCGATGATTTGCTGTTCGCTGCCGCCCCAAAAGACACCTTCCCACATACAGCAGTCCCGATCAGGTAACGCTGTTTTGATCAACGTGTGAAGTTCCTCTAAAACCACCCGGGTGTCTGGTGCTTGGTTCGCAATATAATCATCAGGTGAAGATTCTACCCGTTCCACTGTGTGTCCTGTTCGGTTGCAGAAAGACCTTTTAACAAAATGACTGCCCGGGAAGGACTCGAACCTTCACTACATGGTCCAGAGCCATGCGTCCTACCATTAGACGACCGGGCATCAACGCGCATTTGTAGGTGCGCTACATTTTAAGTATACCTTAAAAAACCGCGTTTGTCAATTTATTCAATCATCTACTGAATCGGCATTACCGAGACTGAGATATTGGAGAAAGTATAGAAGATATTCAGGAATCCGATAAAAATCGTTGGGATAACGAATACGCTTAGCAATGCAAAGGTGCCGGTAGAGAAGGAGACGCGATCGGTTTCCTCGCCTGCATCTTCCAGAAACATCGCTTTCACAATACGCGCATAATAGTAGAGCGAAACGACACTATTGAGTAAACCGACAAGTGCGAGCCAGTAATACCCTTGCTCAAGGACGGCAGTGAAGAGTATCCATTTTCCGAAGAACCCAGCGAATGGCGGAATTCCAGTTAGTGAAAAGAGGAAGATCATCATTGCGCCAGCGACTAATGGTGCACGTGAAGCGAGCCCACGATACCCGTCAATCATTTCACTTCCCACCTCGTTCGCGACGAGGACAACAACATAAAATGCCCCGAGGTTCATAAAGAGATAGACGACGAGGTAGAAGAGGATTGCACCGATCCCTTCGGAGGTGAGGAGGACACCTCCCATCAAAAGGTAACCGCCGTGTGCGATGCTTGAATACGCCAATAGACGTTTCACATTTTGTTGGGGAAGAGCTGCGAGGTTACCGACGGTCATCGTCAATGCGGAGACGATTGCTAACATGAAGGGCCAATCAACGGCTTCCATGAGTCCAGAGGCACTGAATCCGGTATAGAAAAACCTGATAAACAGTGCGAATCCTGCGGATTTTGAGGCGACGGATAAGAAAGCGGTTATTGGGATAGGTGCGCCTTCGTAAACGTCAGGGGACCACATGTGAAACGGGACGGATGCTATCTTATAGCCGACACCTGCAAGGACAAAAGTTATCGCAATTAGTACGGCAAGCGGTGCTATATCTCCGGCTGCGAGGAGTTCTGTGAGTCGTCCTGCAATTTGCGCCAGATCCCCTGTGCCCGTCATTCCGAATAGGAAGGAGAGCCCGAAAAGCATTGTTCCAGATGCGACTGCGCCGTAGGTGATGTATTTGAACGCCGCTTCACTTGAACGGGGACTATGCGTCAAGAACCCAGCGAGAATATAGGAGGTAAGGCTTACCGTCTCCAGCGAGATGAATATCATCAAGAGGTTCGTTGACGATGCCATGAGGAACATGCCGAGAGTGATGGCTAACAAGAGTGCGTAGTATTCACCTTTCAAGCGTGCGTCGAGTTCCTCAGAACGGAGGGAGAAGAGGATCGTTGCAGCGGTCGCAAGCAGAAGCAGAATCTTGAAAAAGGTGGAAAACGCATCGAGTCGGATCATTCCCAGAAAGAGGGAGATAGGCCCTTCATTGCCGAAAGAGAAGTGTATAAAGAGAACAGCAGCAAAAGTACAAATACATCCTACCAGGGAGAGGTATGCAACGGCGGTACTTTCCCTGTTTTTCACAACGAGGTCAAGGATAATAACGGCAGCAGCAAAGATTACGAGTAGGATTTCTGGGCTGAAATAGAGGAGGCTATCAATATTTTGCATGTTTTCCTCAAACCTCCTATATCGCGTTCAGGACATCTATGAGGTTGGTAACGGATTCTCTGAACATATCAATGGCGAAGTTGGGCCAGACACCGAGTACAATGGTTAAGATTCCGAGTGGTACGAGTGTCAAAATTTCACGTCCGTTGATTTCAGGAAGTGCTTCGTATTTCGGGTTGAGGTTCCCTAAGAAGACCCTTTGAAGCGTCCAGAGGAAGTATGCAGCCCCGACAACAATGCCGATTGTGGACAAGATGGTCAAAAACTTGAATCTCTCATAGGCACCGAGTAGGGAGAGTGCCTCACCGACAAACCCGCTCAAGCCGGGCAATCCCAAAGAAGCCATGAAAGCGAGCGTCGTGATACCGGTATAGACTGGCATTTTGCTTCCGAGACCACCAAAACCGTTAATTTCACGGTGATGTGCTCTATCGTAGAGAACACCGACAAGTAGGAAGAGCATAGCACTAATCACGCCGTGGTTAAACATCTGAAGAATTGCGCCTGTGATACCGCTGTCATTTCCAGCGGCAAGCCCCAAGATGACGAAACCCATGTGTCCGATACTGGAATACGCGACCAGTTTCTTAAAGTCGGTTTGCGCCAATGCGCAGAAGGATCCATAGACGATATTAATAAACCCAAGCAGTGCAAGGCTATTGCCCCAGAAACCTATCCCGTCGGTAAAGTGGGCTAAACCTTGTGGGAACATCGCCATGTTCACCCGGACCAATCCGTAAGTCCCCATCTTTAGGAGGATACCTGCAAGAATAACACTGATGGCAGTCGGTGCTTCGACGTGTGCATCAGGGAGCCAGGTATGGAAGGGGAAGATTGGCACTTTAACGGCAAACCCGATAAAGAAGCCGACGAATACCCACATTTGAAAGTCTGGGTCAGCGAGCGCGTGTCCTTGTGTAGCGGCTAAGGTGATGAGTGTCGGAATATCAAACGTTCGTAAACCTTCTGCCACTCCGTTAACGATATTGCTGTTGAGATAAACGGCTATCATTGCGACCAGCATCAACACACTGCCGAAGAGGGTGTATAGGAAAAACTTAATGGCCGCATATTCGCGACGCGGTCCGCCCCAGACACCGATGAGGAAATACATCGGCAACAGTGTGAGTTCAAAGAAGACGTAGAAGAGAAAAAGGTCTAACGCAGCGAAAAAACCGAGCATCCCTGTCTCAAGCAACAGGAACAGTGCCATATACGCCTTGATACCCTTTTCAATGTTGCGCCACGATGCGATAACACAGATGGGACCTAAGAGAGCGGTAAGGAGTAAAAGGGTTACGCTGAGCCCGTCGACACCGATGTGATACTGGATATTGAATGCATCAATCCAAGGAACAGGGCCGTGGGAAAACTGCGTTCCCGCAGTTGATCGGTCGTAAGTGATGAATAGGTATACTGCGAGTGCGAGTGGAATGAGCGTAAAAAGGAGCGTAACGCGCTTAACCAGTTCCTCCGATTCGCGCGGCAGCAGTAAAACAACAACCATCCCAAGCAACGGGATAAAAATCATTAGGGACAATAACATCTCGTGGGAATCCTCCTTCTCCCATCAAAAGGGCAGCTACAACGCCCGGAAAATTAAAATTATTAACACAATTCCTGCCAGCACAACGAAAAGATAGGTTTGAATTGCACCCGTCTGAATACGGCGGATTCTGCCGCCGACTGCCCATGTGACTTGCGCCACTCGATTGACGATACCGTCAACAACGCGGTTATCAAAAGCTCCTGTGAACGCAGCAAGCAGATCTCGCGTTACAAAGCCAACACCGTTGACGATGCCATCAACGACACTTCCATCGAATTGGGCAAAAAGCCGTGCCTTCCACACTGTCAGCGCGACCAGTACACCGTCGTAAAATTCGTCGAAGTAGTATTTGTGCCAGAACAGGTTGTAGAGCGGTCGGCAAGTCGTTGCGACGGATTCAGCAGACAAGGTTCGCCTGTGGTAGAACAGCCATGAGAGGAATATACCTAAGCCCGCCACGATGATTGATAGCACCATTGCGATGGTATGTGCGGGACCGCGTCCGTGATGTCCGTCGTCTGCGTGTGTGCCATCTGTGCCGTGTCCACCTTCTTCCTCAGCTGCGACTGCTTCAGACACGCCAAAAAGTGATAGTGCGATCCCCTGTCCACCTGTTTTACTGTCAGGTGAGAGGTATGCATGTTGCGGTGCGTGAAGATGTGGCTGCGGTGGTGGTTTTACATAGTCTTTGTTGAACCAGAGTGTATTCACAACGGGAAAACTCAGTATTGCCAAGACGATGAGCGGCACAGTCATTGACCTCGGGGATTCGTGTGCCATGTTGTGCATCTCTTGATTGCGCGGTTCACCGAAAAAGGTCATGAAGATTAGACGGAACATGTAGAACGCTGTAATTCCTGCGGCAGAGAGTGCTATTATGAACAGGATATAGTGATGGGCAGAGTTCCATTCCATCGCCCGTCCCAACACACCCGCTAAAATTTTATCTTTACTCCAAAATCCTGAAAAAATGAACGGCACGCCAGAGATAGACAGTGTTGCGATGAGCATTGTTATGAAAGTAATCGGCATTTTGTGGCGGAGTCCACCCATGTTCCGCATATCTTGGTCGGGGGGTATCTCAGAACCGAGGATATGCCCTGAATCGTGATCCTCACTGTGTTCATGTGCGTGTGCATCGTGGTCGCCGTGATCGTGTTCATGCGCGTGTGTATCATGTTCGTGTTCATGTCCGTGTTCATCATCGTGCCCGTGTGCGTGCATGGCGTGGAAGGCGTGAATGACGCTTCCAGAACCGAGGAAAAGCAGTGCCTTGAAGAAAGCATGGGTCGTGAGGTGAAAGAGTCCCGCGACATAGCTGCCTGCACCAATTGCCAACATCATGTATCCCAATTGACTGATTGTGGAATACGCCAAGACTCGCTTGATATCAAACCGAACGATAGCGATTGTTGCAGCGACGAGAGCCGTGATACCACCGACATAAGCGATGACCAGAGACGAGGTTTCTGTTAGAATTGGGAACATCCGAGCCGTGAGATAGACGCCAGCGGCGACCATTGTGGCAGCATGAATCAGCGCACTAACGGGTGTAGGACCTTCCATAGCATCGGGGAGCCATGTATGCAGTGGCATCTGTGCGGATTTACCGATAGCACCGCAAAAGATGAGCACACCCGCAATAGAGAGCCAGACCATATCGCCTGTATTCAAATCAGCGGCGGCTTCGGCAAAAATACCGGTATCTCCGTAGAGCGAGAGTGTCTGAAATTTGGTGAAGAGCATCATCATACCGATGAACATACCGACATCACCAACGCGCGTTGTCAAAAACGCCTTTTTACACGCATTCGCAGCGGAGTCCTTTTCAAACCAGAAGCCGATGAGCAGGTAGGAGCAGAGTCCGACGAGTTCCCAACCGATGTAGATACCGAGGAGGTTGTCCGACACGACCAGAAAGAGCATTGAGAAGGAGAAGAGCGATAAGTAGGCAAAGAACCGTGGATACCGTGGATCACCGTGCATGTAACCCATGGAGAAGATATGGACGAGACTACTGACGAGTGTCACAACAATCAGCATGATTACGGTGACACTGTCCAAGTAGAAGCCCATAGAGAACGTAACACCACCAAGCGAAAGCCAATCGACGGTATGTGCTTCTGGGCTGGGAACCACCTCTCGTAAGAGTAGGAACGAGCAGGCGAGTGCAATGAGCATTACTGCGGTGGACAAGTAGTCCTGCCGAGGGAAACGCCGATTCGCTAAACCTAGAAGCCCGAAAATCGCAAAAGCGGCAAGAGGGCAAAGCAAGATGATAC
>VXXH01000796.1 GCA_009835515.1 Candidatus Poribacteria bacterium | reverse complement strand
TTCCTATAACGGGCGCGTCTTTAAACTTGACGAACACCTTGAACGACTTTACGATTCTGCAAAATCGATTATGTTACAGATTCCTATCTCCATCGAAACCATGAAGGAAACGGTTCTGGAAACACTCCGTCGAAATCACCTCACGGAAGCTTATATTCGATTGATTATAACACGCGGTGTCGGGGATCTCGGACTCGACCCAGATAAGTGTCCGAAGCCAAGCATCATTATTATTGCAGATAAAATCGCCTTATATCCACAAAAATTCTACGAAGATGGATTGGAGATCGTAACTGCTTCTGTCCGACGCAATTATGCGGAAGCCATTAATCCGCGCATTAAATCCTTGAACTATCTAAATAACATTTTAGCAAAGATCGAAGGAAAACAGGCAGGCGCAGAAGAGGTCTTGATGCTGAATGCCGAAGGCTATGTCGTTGAATGTACGGGCGACAATATTTTCTGGATAAAGAATGAAACACTTGTTACACCACCGGTTCACATGGGGATTTTGGAGGGCGTTACCCGAAACAGTGTCATCGAACTCGCACGCGACGCCGGAATACACGTCGAGGAACGCGTCTTCACACGACACGACCTCTATATCGCTGATGAATGCTTTTTGACCGGCACTGCTGCCGAGGTTATTCCGGTCGTGAAAATAGACCAGCGCGCTATTGGGGACGGACAACCCGGAAAGATAACACAGAGACTGATCGCTGCGTTCCGACAGTATACCAATACCTGCGGCACTCCGATCTATACCACACAGTAGATACCGCGCCTATAGGATGCGGGAAAACCCGCGATACACAGGAGGACATTTCACTATGAATGCAATAAAAAACATCCTGATTCTGATCAGTCTAATCGTCGGGATTACGGGAACCGCTGCTGTTGCAGAAGAACAGACGGACGTAGTGTTTGGGCCTGAAGTACCAACCGCAGAAAAACAGATAGATACCGGGGATGATCCCGAGGCAGCCTCAGCTACCGAGGTGGACGATGAAAACACCCCAGATACCACTAAACCTGTTGTTGACCCGATGTTTCTTGTCAGGAAAATTTCTTTCCAAGGTGTAGAAACTGTCTCTGAAGATATGCTGCGTACCCTCATTCAAACACAGATCGAAGATGAGGTCTCACCAGAGTTCCTCACGCAGGACCTGAAGAGCCTTTTTAAAGACACTGGGTTCTTTGCCGATGTTCAAATAGATACCCGACCTTTTGAAGGTGGCGGGCTTGAAATCATATATAAGGTCGTTGAGAGTCCTAAAATTTCTGGAATCAACTTTATCGGAAACGAGAATTTGGACACCGGTAAATTAAAGAACGAGATAACGCTCCGTTCCGATGAGATTTACAGCGACCGGCGGAGATGGGAGAGCGAGCGAGCACTCAGAAATCTGTACCATGAAAAAGGATATTATCTCGTCGGTATCCAGACGCATCTTGATCAAAGCAGTAATGATGATGATGCGGAGGCGAATACTGTTCAAGTCACGTTTGAGATAAATGAAGGACCGAGAGTGCGAATTGAGGAGATCAATTTTATCGGAAATGAACTGGTTTCCGCGAATACACTCCGAAAGAAAATCAAAACACGCACCGGTAAACCGTTTGACCAGATTTTGTTTGAGGAAGAAGATCTGTCCTTAAACCTCCGCAACTACTATCAAGACCGAGGCTTTGCACAGGTGAAAGTGCTCGGTTACGAAAAACGTTTCACAGAAGACAAAACCGGTATGATGCTTGACATCTCTGTTGACGAAGGTCCCGAATTTATCATCGGAACCTATACGCTTGAAGTGCAAGCCGGTGCTAAAAACCTCTTCTCAGAAAAAAAGATACGAGGGATGCTTGACCCCGCAGAAGGCGAGGTGTTCAACCGCGGTAATTTCGATGAATCCATCTCGAAATTACAGCAGGCATATCTCGACAAAGGCTACTTGCTCTCAGAAGTTATCCCGGCACCCTTTTTCAATGAGGCTGATGGCGTGGTTGATATTACCTTGAAAATCAACGAAGGTGATGTCATAATTATCGGTAAGGTGATTATCACTGGACTCGAAAAAACAAATGAACACGTCGTTAAACGCGAATTGGATTTTTTGGGTATCAGGTCCGATGAACTGTTAGACGTGAAATCTTTGCGCAAAGCACGGCAGCGTTTGTTCCAGATGGGGTCTTTCATCCGAGCTGTTGACTTTGTTCCGAGTGATACTGATGAAGAGAATCGAAAAGATTTAAGGGTGAATATCGCTGAAACACCGCGAACGGGAATGCTGAGCCTCGGAGGCGGTTACGGCAGCGAGGGCGGAATCTTTGGCACTGCAGAGGTCGGACAAAACAATCTCCTCGGACGCGCCTATCGAATCCACCTCAAAGGTGAATTAGGCACGCGGGACCATCATACAGCCGAACTCAGTTTTGGAACACCTTGGGTGTTTGGGACACCCACCCGACTTAACGCACGCATCTACGATAATCGACGTTTCCGACGCTATTACGGAACCGTCGGTGCTTTATATAACCGAGCAAATCCTAATTATCGATACGATAGATACGTTTGGGGACGCCGCGGCGCGTCCGTAACACTTGGTCGTCCAATCGCCTATGATATTGATCTATCCGTCCGGCTTCGGAATGAACATGTTGAAGCGCATAACCCCGATGCCGAATTGATTAACCGCTCTACGCGGAGTATTCTCTTTGCTGTCGGCAGAGATACTCGGGACTATCGAACTTCTTTGTATGATCCGACAGCCGGTGCATCCCATACACTTTCCTATGAGTACTCGGGCGGAATCTTAGGCGCAGATAATGAGTTCCAGAAATACTCCGCAGATACCAGCTGGTTCTATAGCGGTTGGTGGAACCATGTTATTGCTGTACACGCACGAGCCGGTTACATGGTCAGTAAAAGCACGGATTCCTACTTCTTATTTTATGAACGCTTTTTCCTCGGCGGCGTAGATACCGTTCGCGGCTATGAAGACTATGAAATTTACCCTGACCCCCCTGAAGGATCGCGAGATTATAATCCTTACGGCGGTAATAAAGTCTTCTTCGCGAACCTTGAGTATCGGATTCCGGTTTCACAGCAGCTCACAGCAGCCCTATTTTTCGATATCGGACAAGTATGGGATGAAAGTGTACCAAATCCGTTTAGTCAAATTAAGATGAAAAAAGGACTCGGCGTTGAAGCCCGACTCAACATGTTCGGCATGTTAGCCCGGTTAGGGTGGGGCTACGGTTTAGATCGCCTTAGCGGGGAACCGGCAGGCAAATTCCATTTCACGGTCGGACCCGGGTTCTAAATAATCGAAGGCTTACGCAGCGCGTTCATAAGTCCCTTGATAAGAGGGATTTAGGGGGTTTAAAAATAAAAAATCTACCAACGCAGACTAAATCTGGGTAAGTCCTATGCGTAATAAAGTTATCAGAATAGAAAAGTCGCGGGGGAAGACACCCTCTGTTTAAACGCCTCGCTCCGGAAGTGAGGAAACACGGATACACACATATACTTGAGGACTTGGTAGGATAAGTACCGAGGCTTCAGAAAATTTCTTTCTCAAAAGAGAGGATCTAACTTATGAAACCATTTCGGTTGGGTGCTTGTGAAGCACGCCTAACTATATTAATTATCTCTATAGCCGCTTTCTGCTTTAGTTCTGGAAGCATTGGACAGGAAGCCTTCAAGATTGGGGTCGTGAACACAGAAGAGGTCCTACAAGGATCCACTGCAGCAACCCAGGCAACCGCAACGCTCAGAGCAGCTGGTGAAAAGCTTCAGAAAAAATTGCAGGAAATAGCAGACGAAGCCCGGACCCTACAAGAGAAAAAAGCAAAAACTGAGCTTTTCGTGGAAGAGGCGCAGACTGCAGATTTGAACAGGGAGATCCTCCAAAAACAGCAGGAACATCAGCGTGAACTTGAGATCGGTCAGCAGGCATTGATTGAAAAAGAAAAAGAATTGCTGGAACCGATTTACAAAGGTCTTGAAGACCTGATTATCAAAGTCGGTAAAGACGAAAACTATGACATCATTCTCGAAAAACGGCTCATCACGCTTTATGTGAAAGAGGAATACGATTTAACAAAGCGGTTAACCGACTTGATGAATGAAAACGCCGAAAATGGCGAAAATCCTGAATAACGTTACACGCATAGCCTCAACTCCGTAGTCGAATGTAAAACAAATCAAATCCACGGAGAAAGGATTAGGGTAGGTACCTATGAAACTCAAAGAAATTTGTGAACACCTCAATGGAGATCTCTCTGGCGATGGTGAAATTGAAATTACAGGAGTTTCTGGAATCAAAGAGGCACTCCCGACTCAGATTACCTTTGTTGCCAATCCGAAGTATCTCGCCGCTATAGCGACAACCCAAGCCGCTGCTATCATTATTGGGCACGGTGTATCCGGCAACGGAAAGCCGACGATCCGCGTAGATAATCCTTACTGGGCTTTCGTTAAAGTTTTGGAAATGTTCTCATGGGACAAAAACCCTCGCGCACTTCCAGGCGTTGATGAGACAGCAATTTTAGGTGAGAACGTCAAACTCGGTGACCGTGTCTCAATTCAAGCGTTTACTTATATTGCTGACAATGTTGAAATTGGCGATGACACCGTCATTCAACCGTTCGTCTATATCGGCGAAGGCACTACAATTGGGGCTGATGGGCTTATCTATCCGCACGTTAATATTCGAGAAGAGGTTACCATCGGCGATCGCGTGATTATCCATTGTGGGGCTGTTATCGGGAGTGACGGTTTTGGGTTCGCACCGGTCAGCAACCGACATCACAAAATTCCGCAGATTGGGACTGTCGTTATAGAAGATGATGTTGAAATTGGGGCTAATACTACCATTGATCGAGCAACGCTTTCTGAAACACTCATCAAACGGGGCACAAAGTTAGATAATCTTGTCCAAATCGCACACAACGTTGTGATTGGAGAGGACTGCTGTCTCGCCGCACAGGTTGGCATTGCGGGGAGTACCACGCTCGGTGACCGAGTCAATATCGCGGGACACGGCGGTGCTGCAGGGCATCTGACGCTCGGTGATGATAGCGTCGTTTACGCAAAATCCGCAGTTACAAAAGATATGCCTGCCGGAAGTCATCTCTCTGGATTTCCAGCGCGGCCCCATAAACAGGAATTACGAATTCACGCCGCAACTCGAAAACTGCCAGATCTGCTCCCTGAATTCACAAAACTCCAGAAACGGGTAGAAGAACTCGAAGCAAAAATTCAAGAATTGGAGGACGCATCGTAGCGGCATTTTTGATCTATGAAGCCTGCTCATTTTTTCGGAATACGCCCCGTACCTCACCCTTATCCTGCTGTCAGGTACACCTGGGGTTGCCTACTCTCTACGCTCCTACCTTCTAAAACAGATACCCATTGCCAAATTGATGTGAAAATGCGCTCGGTTCGCGGAGTGCTCCCTTTTCATCTAATCTTCGGGGTAGCTATCCCTGTCTTCAGGTAGGGAGGAAAGCCCATTTCCATAAATACACTCGCTCACTGGCGATCAAGGATCTGAAAAATGAAAACGCTGTTCGCGTATCTTGAATTGGCGCGGCCTCTTAACGGAATTATCGCTTTTATCTCCGCATGGCTTGGGGGGATGTTCGCCAGCCAAGGCACCATCGAAAATCTTGTTGACATTCGGCTTTGGTTGGTCTCTATCGCTGCATTCGTCATGCTTTCTGCTGGAAACGCCATAAACGATTATTGCGATTATAAGATTGACCAAATTAATCGTCCACGGCGACCACTACCTTCTGGACGTATTCGGCGCGTAGATGCACTGATTTTCGCTATTATCCTTGTTATCATCGGCATCTATTTGGGAACGCTTATTAATCGAAACGCAACAGCAATTGCTATTCTCGTATTCGTCGCACTCGCGAGTTACGCGATCTGGCTGAAATGTATACCGTTTGTTGGTAATTTAGTCGTCAGCAGTTTAACCTGTTTAACCTTTATCTCTGGTGGTGTCGCTATAGATTCGGTGCAAGGGACACTGATTCCAGCAATCTTTGCCTTCCTGTTCACAGCGGCGCGGGAAATCATCAAAGACCTTGAAGATACAGAGGGCGACTTGAAAAACAGTGTGAAAACACTCGCGATTCTCAACCCGAAACTCGCTGTAAAGACTGCTATCGGGTTCATGGTGTTGGTTATCCTATTTAGTCCGATCCCTTATCTATTTGGGGCGTACTCTTGGCATTATCTTTTGGTCGTTGTACTCGGCGTCGATTTAGTCCTTATCGGATTGGCAATTCGCTTATTGCGTGATGCTTCCAAAGAAAGTTGTGCCACCATCCAACGCTGGATGAAGTGGGATATATTTGTCGGACTCGGTGCAATCTACCTCGGAACGTTTTTATGATAAACTACGATAAAGTCATCGCTTTCTTAGAAAGAGAAAACCCAGATGCTGAGGGAGTCTCTCGCTTTAAACAGGCGTACCACACCTTTTCTAAGACGGGTGAATGGCATCGTCCGTATCAGGTACTCACCGCAGGTTGGCAGAAACTTGATGGCGTTTTACTGATGACCCCAGAGGATGTCTTGGATGCTGATTATCGGGTCTATCTCACTGCTACAACCGAACGCGGTTTGAGAGAACTACTCTTGGCTTTTCCAAGACGATGTGCTGGAATGTTCCACCCAACAGAACAATGGATGGACAACGGGATACACGATGTCTTAGAAGGTGAGTTTGTTCATACGGATGATGGCAGATTTTATCGAGGTGTTAAACGAGGTAGTGGTGCAGTCGTAGAATACCGGACAATCTCTAAACGTAAAGATGCAGTTGCTGCGGATATGCGTAAATTAGCCACCTTGAAAGGGAAACTTGAGTCTTCACAATTTGTTGTTGAAGGAGACCTGATGGTAGAACGAGCAGTTAAAGACGGCTTGCCTATCGAGAAAATCCTTTATACGACTGCCCTACTTGAGGCATCGGAAGGACAAAGCCTTTTAAAGAGCGCATCTGCCGATAATATTTCCTGTTATCAAGTTAATGATGGGGTGATGGGTTCAGTCACTACAACACGTCCGGTCCCACCAGTTATCGCATCGGTGTACTTTAACTTTCGGGACTTTTTGGCAGAATCAGGTAAATCTAATTTCCACTTTAGTCCGGGATGTACAATGCTCATTGCGGAGGACATCGCGAACCCAGACAATTTAGGTATGACATTGCGGACAGCAGATGCAGTCGGAGTGTCTGCTGTCTTGCTGAGTCGTATAGGGGCAAGTCCGTTCCATAAAAACTGTGTACGCGCAGCACGGGGCGCGGTTGGACGTTTACCGTTGTACTATGCTACAGATACCGGTCCCGCGATTGAGACACTACGTCTATCAGGTTGGCGTGTGTTAGGTGGAACATCTAATGCTGAGAAAAATCTGTACGCTATGAAGTTCGCACTGCCTACTGCTATCGTTGTTGGCAATGAAAATACAGGGTTGTCTATAGAAACGCGAGCATCTTGCACAGAACTCGTCCGTATTCCGATGGCATCCGGACAATCATCCCTCAATGTAGGCATCGCAGCAGGTGTTCTTCTCTATGAGGTGGCGCGACGGTGTCGCATTTGACAAATCACCAAAAATATGGTACAATTTTAAAAAAGTGGACGGCGCGCAAACCCATAAAGAAAATGCCAGTTTGCAAGCCAAAATTTAACGATCAGATGAAAAGGATATATCGCATTTGAGGTCAAATTGGGTTCTGGACCACTTTAACGAAGTACTGAAAAAGCATAACGCTGGCTATTTTGTTTTAATCGATCCGGAGCAGTGTGAGGTCGCTAAATGCGCTAAACTCGCGCGGGAGATTGAGAAGGCTGGCGCAGATGCGATTTTGTTAGGCGGCAGTTTTTTAACCAACGATTTACATCCAATCGCGAAAGCACTCAAGCAGGAGACAGAACTTCCTATCGTGCTTTTCCCCGGTGATTCGATGCATCTGACACCATACGCAGACGCTATTCTCTATATCAGCCTGATCAGTGGACGCAACCCGAACTATCTCATTGGTGAACAGGTTAAGGCAGCACCTTGGATACAGCGCTATGCCCTTAAACCTATCCCTACCGGCTATATGCTTATTGAGAGTGGCAACAGAACCACTGTTGAATTTATGAGCGGGACGGCACCTATTCCACGTGATAAACCGGATATCGCGGGACCACACGCATTGGCTGCGGAATATCTCGGCATGCAGATGGTATATTTAGAAGCAGGAAGCGGCGCAGCGCATCCCGTTCCAGACCAGATGATCGCCGCGGTGAAAAACCAAATTAGCATTCCATTAATCGTGGGCGGCGGCATTCGTACACCGAAAATCGCCGC
>VXXH01000786.1 GCA_009835515.1 Candidatus Poribacteria bacterium | reverse complement strand
TCCACGAATCAACTGTCAGTCGAGTGACAAGCAATAAATACGTGCAAACGCCACACGGCATGTATCCGCTACGATTTTTCTTTAGTAACGAATTAGCAACAACGCAAGGCGAAGCGATCTCTGCCAAACAAGTGAAAAACCTCATTCAAGAGATGGTCGATGCTGAGCCACCGAACAAACCGCTGAGTGATCAAGCGATCAGTAACGCCTTAAAAACAAAAGGGATCCTATTAGCGAGGCGGACTGTTCAGAAATATCGGGACGAGTTAGGTATTCCGACATCACGTGAAAGGTCCGCTGTCCACGCCGCGAATCGTACGCATTGATTGAATTTCCGACGAGAGTGGATGCGTTTTCAGGACTATTAATATTAGTTGTCAGTTGTCAGTTGTCAGTTGTCAGAGGAATGGTTTTTCGCATGAAGATTAAGAATTTAATCGGGTAATGCTAAGATGTGTGATAACAAGTAGATCGGTTCGTAGTAGTGCGATTCATCGCACGTTGCGTAGTGACAATTACCCAATTTATTTGTTAAACCTCATCAGAAAAACCGAACTGAAAACCGAAAATTACTTTTTGCCTTGTTCCGTTATATCATAAAAGAGGGAGAGTCAAGATGAAAATAACCTATTCCGGGCATAATCTAAAAATCACTGATGATATTCATGCCTACATCTTAAAACGTGCTGACAAAATTGAAGCCCGTTTCGGAGATATGCAGGAACTGAACGTCGTTCTCAAATCCGAGAAACATCGATTTGATGCCGAGATGATCGTGACAGCACCACGCGTCTCATTCTATGCGAAAAGTGAAACGCATGAGATCCTGTCCGCATTAGACACTGTAACGGATAAGATTATCAGTCAGGTCCGTCGCTACAAGGATAGAGTTAAAGACCGACGACATAATGCACCACATCGCGAAGTGGTCGCACAACTCAATCCTGAAGATGTGGAAACCGCAATAGACCCTGATAGCACTGACGCACCTGTCATCGTAGCAACACAGGAGAAATTCGCAGCGAAACCACTGACGGTCGCGGAAGCCGCAACGGAACTCCAAGCCTCAAATACCGTATTTCTGCTGTTTCTAAACGCGGAAACCCGGCAAGTCAATTTACTCTATGAAATGGAGCAGGGGACATACGGATGGGTAGAGCCGCTCTTTGCCTAATGGTTACCGGTTATCAGTTACAAGAGGAAACTGTGCTTAAACGAAAATCTCTTAACCGATAACTGGTAACTGACAACTAAAAAATGACAAATCTTCCAAAAATCTATGCCCCTCAAGAAATTGAGGGGAAATGGTACCAATTTTGGCTAAAGAATGACTACTTCCACGCGGCGGCTACCTCCGAGAAACAGGCTTACGCAATCGTGATTCCGCCGCCGAATATCACAGGTAGTCTCCACATCGGACACGCGCTTGATAATACGCTCCAAGACTGCCTCATCCGATGGCGACGCATGCAAGGGTATAACACACTCTGGATGCCCGGAACCGACCACGCCGGTATTGTTACTGAACTCATCATGGAACGAAAACTCGCCGAGGAAGGGACAAGTCGAATTGAACTCGGCAGAGAAAAATTCACCGAGCGGATGTGGCAATGGAAAGCCGAATCTGCTGGCTATATCGTCTCACAACTTCAACAACTCGGATGCTCTTGTGACTGGGAACGTGAGCGTTTTACACTTGATGAAGGACTCTCGAAAGCCGTTCGCACCGCGTTTGTCAAACTCTATAACCAGGGACTCATCTATCGCGACACCTACATGGTCAATTGGTGCCCAGAGTGCAACACGGCTATCAGTAACCTTGAAGTGGAACCGATTGAGATAGACGGCAACTTTTACCACATCCGCTACCCTGTCAAAGACAGTGATGTTGTCCTTGAAATCGCCACGACGCGTCCAGAGACAATGTTAGGCGACACGGCTGTTGCTGTCCATCCCGACGACGAGCGGTATCAACACGTCATTGGAAAGACAGCACGCCTACCCCTCTGTGACAGGGAAATTCCGATAATCGCCGATGCTTACGTGGATAGAGAATTTGGGACCGGCGCTTTGAAAGTGACACCTGCACACGATCCTAATGATTATGAAATCGGCTTGCGCCACGAACTCGAACAGTGCACGATTTTCACGCAAGATGGACATATCAGCGAAGCGGCACCCGAAAAATATGTCGGTTTATCCCGATGGGATTGTCGCAAGCAGGTCGTCGAAGATTTGCAGAACTTAGATCACCTCGTCAAAATTGTACCCCATCGGCACGCTGTTGGTCATCACGACCGGTGCGGGGCGATTGTTGAACCTGCTATATCCTTGCAATGGTTCATGAATGTCCGCCCGCTCGCACAACGCGCCATAGAAGCGACCCAAAAGGGCGAAGTCCGGTTCATTCCAGAACGCGAGACTGATCGCTTCTACCACTGGATGGAGATTATCGAACCTTGGCCGATCTCACGGCAGCGTTGGTGGGGACATCAACTCCCGATATGGTACTGTAATGCATGTGATGCAGTTACTGCTGCGATGGAAACGCCACACCAATGCAAGTGTGGTGCCTCCGATTTCCGTCAAGATGAAGATGTCCTTGACACATGGTTCAGTTCCGGGCTGTGGCCCTTCTCTACCATGGGCTGGCCAGAAGAGACGGAAGAATTGAAAACCTTTTATCCGACCTCTGTTCTTGTGAGCGGTTGGGACATCCTCTTCTTCTGGGTATCGAGAATGATAATGTTAGGACTCGGATGTATGGACAAGGTACCCTTCCAAACCGTCTATTTGCACGGGCTTGTCGCCGACGAAAAGGGGCAAAAGATGAGCAAATCGAAAGGAAACACCATCGACCCGTTAGAGACAATCGATACTTACGGGACAGACGCATTCCGCTTCGCCCTTGCAAATGTAAGCACACCAATCCCTTATGTCTCGCTCTCAGAACCACAGATTGAGTCAGGTAGACGCTTCGCCAATAAAATCTGGAATGCTGCCCGGTTCATTCTTATGAATTTAGAAAAACATCCCATTCCTGCCGAGGTGGATGCCATAGAGACCGAACAAGAAACGCTTGAAATCACGTGGATACGAAGTCGCCTCAGCCATACCATTAAAACAACAACCGATGCCCTCGAAAATTTCCGTTTCTACGAAGCGACACAAACGCTTTATGCTTTCCTTTGGCACGAATTCTGTGATTGGTACCTCGAATTCACCAAACAGCGAATTGCGCAAGACGACCCCGCGGCACTCTGGGTAGCTACAGACGTTTTGGAGCAGACAATGCGGCTCCTGCACCCGCTCATGCCCTTCCTAACCGAGGAAATTTGGCAACAACTCCCGCTCAATAGAACTCAGGACGATAAGTCAGTAACTATTGCCCCGTGGCCGGAGCCAACAGGCGAAAATTCAACCGCAGAAACCACTATGGCGACGCTCACGGAAGTCATTGAGAGTATCCGCAGCATCCGAGGTGAGTTGAATGTTCCGATTGGAGCGTCTGTAGCAGTTCATATCCAATCGCCAAACAGTGAGGTGCGGGAGCGACTCGAAACATATCTATCACAGTACTTACCGGCTTTCACACGGGTAGCTGACATCACGATCGCTGAATCTCTGCAAAAGCCGCCCGCTTCAGCTGAAGCGGTTATTGGAGAACTCGCTATTTATATTCCGCTTGCAGATGTAATTGATCTGGAAGCGGAACAGGCAAGGCTTAGCAAACGACATCAACAGGCAGTGAAAGATGTAACAGCCGCACAGAAGACACTGGATAACCCGAATTTCGTTGAGCGGGCACCAGAAAAGGTCGTTGCCCAAAAGAGGGCACAACTTGAACGGTTGTTGACAGAGCAAGACAAATTAGCACGGAGTCTCGCAATGCTTACCGAATCAGGAAGTGAAAATGGCGATTGAAAACAATGACAACTGCTTTGTTTGCGGTATGAAAAACCCATTCGGCTTTCAGGTAAAACCTGAAATTATAGGTGATGGTGCCTCGGTTCGCATTGAATGTACACCCGCTGAACACTTGCAAGGGTGGGCAAACATTCTACATGGTGGTATCCTGAGTACCCTCTTAGATGAAGCGATTACCTACGTCGGAATAAGCACCTTCGATCAGCCCGCAGTAACCGCACAACTCGAAGTCCGTTTTCGTAAGCCAGCACCAACGGGTGTGAAACTCCTTGTCTGTGCTGAGCGTACTAAGATTTCCAAAAGGTTAGTGGAAGCAAAAGCAGAGGTTACGCTCAGTGATGGAACGCTCATTGCCACAGGTACAGGCAAAGTTGTGCCGGTTAGTGAAAATTTCGCGCCTAAAATTTGACAATAGAAAGTAGTAGGCACGCTCCGCCGTGCCGTTCACCAGAAAAAACCTACTTTTGACGACTCCAGGAGTGGTTTGTGCCTCACTTTTCCGCCTTACCCTGTAAGGGTAATATGTCTATAGAATGGGACACCGATGTGCTTATCATCGGTAGTGGCGCGGCTGGGTTACGCGCGGCTCTCGCCGCGAGTGAACACGCGAATGTGACGTTAATTACCAAAACGACATTGACAGAGAGTAACACGCACTATGCCCAAGGTGGGATCGCTGTTGCTATGAACCTCGACGATACGATCGCCTTGCACATAAAAGATACCTGTGCCGCGGGTGCCGGTCTCTGCAATGTCGAAGCCGTTGAGATGATGGTATCTGAAGGTATTCCACGCGTTGGCGAACTATTAGACTGGGGCGCGAACTTCGATTGGGAAGGAACCCTGCCGCGCTTTACACGAGAAGCCGCCCACAGCCGCCGTCGCATTGTGCATAAAGGCGACGCAACAGGTCGTGAAACAACGGATGTCCTTATCCAACGCGTACTAAATACGGAACGCATTCACGTCCTGCAAAATACATTCGCCATTGATTTGCTGACCGACGCGGACATCAAGTTAGCGCGCGAGGAGACACCTACATGTTATGGTGTTACGGCAATTGTAGAAGAACAGGTCGTCTCTATTCGCGCCAAAGCCACAATTCTCGCGACCGGTGGGCTTGGGCGGATTTACCCGTGTACGTCTAACCCAAAAGTGGCGACCGGCGACGGATTCGCTGCAGCATGGCGCGCCGGATGCGAAATGATAGACATGGAATTCGTCCAGTTTCATCCAACAACGCTTTTCTTAGACGGGGCACCTAACTTCTTGATCTCAGAAGCGGTTAGAGGGGAAGGTGGCAAACTTTTGAGCATTCGTGGTGAACGCTTTATGGAGAAATATCACGAGAAAGGTGAACTTGCCCCACGGGATGTTGTGAGCCGCGCGATTCAAAGCGAAATGGACCTGACCGGATTCCCGTGCGTTTTCCTCGATATTACCCATGAGTCCGAAGATTTTATCCTTGAACGATTTCCAACCATCTCCGATACCACAAAACGCTACGGCCTCAATATTAACGTGGACTTAATCCCCGTCCGTCCAGGCGCACACTTTATGATGGGCGGCATCCGCACAAATACAGATACACAAACAAATCTCAAAGGGCTTTATGCTTGTGGAGAAGTGGCATGTACGGGTGTCCACGGGGCAAATCGTTTGGCAAGCAACTCTCTGCTTGAATGCCTCGTCTACGGTGCCCGCGCCGGCACAAACGCTGCAACATTTGCAAATAGTTATCAGGCACCGGTTATCAGTGGTCAGTTACAAGAGGGTTCTGGAACTGCCACAAGAGACGCTTTAACTGATAACCGAAAATTGAAAACCGATAACTATTCTATAGAATCAATCAAGGATGTCATTCGGGAGGCACTCTGGGAGAATGTTAGCATCGAACGAAACGGCGAGGGCTTACAAGAAACCCTCGCCGAATTGCAAGATTTAATGGAAAGTTTAGGGAGTGTACTAACAAACCCGGAAGTCGCAGACGTAGCGACGGTAGAAACAGTTAATATGCTCAACGTCGCCTTGATGATAACGCAGTCTGCACTCACCCGCACGGAAAGCCGCGGTGCCCATTACCGTGCCGATTTTCCGACACAAGACGATACCGAATGGCAACGGCGTATTCTCATTACACGTGACAACGCCCCCGAAGCGACCTCTTTGTGATAGCCCCTTAGACTCTCGGTGCTTCAAAAACCTTCTAATCGCTTTTGACCGATCTCCGTTGCAGAATTCACCGCAGGCGGCTCATCCCTTTTCTCGTAAATCTCTACGTAGTTATGGTAACTGTCAATAACCTTCTTGATATGAAGCCGAGTTTCCCGGATCGTAATCTTCTCAACGAATAGGTCAATATCCTTAATATTTTTCGTTGACACCCATCGCTCCATGCGTCCGGGACCGCCATTATATGCGCCGATGACGTGCATTATATTGCCATCAAACCATGAGTTGAGTTCGCCAATATACTTCGTGCCCATCCGAATATTAATATCGGGTTGCTTAAGCATTGAAGTCCGGAACCGTCGAATATTGAGTTTCCGGGCGAGTTCTCGCCCAGTCGCAGGCATGATCTGCATAAGTCCAATCGCCCCTGCCCAACTCACTGCCTCAGCATTGTATCGGCTCTCTTCCAGTATCATGGCGGCAATTAAGAAAGTATCAACGTTATACATCTCGGCATACTTCTCAACAGTCTTGGCATAGTAGCGCGGGTAGAGTTTATGTTGGAATTTCTCCAGATCCGCGCGTGTCGCATTCGCGAAAGCGGAACTCTCAAGCGACTGTTCCGTTACCTTCCGCGCTTTATCGTACATCGCCAGTCCTTCATAACACGCAATCAAATCATGAAAACATTTCTGTTCAGGGAGCGAAGTTGTGTTAATGTGGTGATCCAATTGCGGGATAGCGTCTTCATAAAGTCTCAGTTCCATTAACATTTTCACCTGGGGCGGACACGCCTGACGCTCCGGTAATTCCGCATCTTGGACGGCTTTCGGTTCCAGTTCGGAACCATCCATTCCCAAAATCGCCTTTGCCCTCGCGGAGTAGTACCAATATCGCGCCTCTGCTACTTCCTTATACAACTTCCGGGCAAACTCGGGTTTGTTTTGACGTTCACGTATCTTTGCCATCCAAAAATGTGCACCCATTGCGTAGCGATTGCCCGGGAAGTGCTCCTTCAAGCCTTTGAAAGCGTTATAACTCTCTTCATAGCGGCGCTGGTCAAAACGTTGCCAACCCGTCCGCCATCCTGCCACGTCCGCGTATGGGCTGTTGGGTGCGACCTTAATTAAACGTGAATACGCATCGAGTGCTAACTCCGATTGGTCCCGTTTCTCTCGGATCTGCGCGATATCGTACAACGCATCATCAACCAATTCGTCCTCAGGGTAGGTTTTTACAAAGGTCTCAAGTCTGCTGACCGCTGTTTTCAGATGCCCCTTCTGCCGATAACACTGCGCTATCTGATAGGCAGCACGTGGAATATAACTGTTTTTGCCACCGAGTGCGATCACAGCGTCAAAGTTCTTAATCGCCGTATTCGGCCACTTTCGGCCTCGGTTACTCCGTCCAGTCAGGTAAAGCGCATGCGCCCGCATCTCCAAATCTACAGTTTTAGGTATCAGTGCTAATTCATTCACGGCAGACCGCCATTGCCTATTGGAGAAAAACACCATACCACAATTAAGCCGATCTGTTGGCGTAAGTTTTAGCGATTTATGGCTTCTGGCAAGCAGCTTCAACCGACCAAGGGACGCCTCCGAAACGCTATACGATTGCTTTTCTTTTATAAGTTCACGATAAGTATTAAACGCATCAGAAACATTACCCAACCCTTCATCACAGCGCGCGAAAGCGAAAGTCGCTTCTCTCGCATATTCGGGATGTTTAACGAGGTCTACTAAGTACGACTTCGCAGTTTCATATTCTTTCCGCTCAAGGTGTAACTGCCCTAAAGCCCATTTTGCCGCTGCGCTATAGAAACTCATCGGATAATCCTTGACGAGTTGCATATACCACTTTATCGCCCGTTCCTTGTTATTCATACTTTCGTAAAGTTGCGCGAGACGGTAGACAGCACAATCTGCCAATGGATAACTCAGCGAAGCGACCCGCGCATAGTGCCCAACCGCTTTTGGACGATTCCGAAGCTTCTCATAGTTATAACCGAGCGCATGATGGATTCTAAGCTTATCCGACTCAGACAGCCCCGATTGCAATAAGCTTTCGAGTTTCAAAACGGCGCGTCTGCGATCCGCTTTATCAATCAGCGCAAAGGCTTCGCGCCACGCATCACTACGCGCTTCTTCCGCCGAAGCCAGCGTCGCCCCTGCAAAGCAGCTACAAGCCAATAGAAGTAAACCCCAAAAAAACTTATGGATTATAATGTTTGGGTTTGCTCTTTCGCTGGACTGCGCTCGGCTTCTGCTAAAGAAATTTATATATTTCATTTCACTCCTT
>VXXH01000706.1 GCA_009835515.1 Candidatus Poribacteria bacterium | reverse complement strand
GGTAATTTGTTAAACTTATTTGGGGTTGATGCGTCTTAATTGTCAACTGAGGGAAATGACTTAAGACAAATTTACAGCACAAAATAACACAAAGGCTACCGCTCGCGCGGGGCAAAATTCCCGCCAGCATAGAGCGTTCCTGCTATGCAAAACACAGAAAATACAACTTCGGTTGTTGAGGTGATGCGAGAAGCATCTCTTCTCTCTGAGCAAGACTATACAGACATCGTTAGCGAAATAAACGAGACGGGTGCATCTGAAGCCGCGATCCTTTCCAAGCATGGTGTGTCACCTGACATCCTTGCCCTTGCTACAAAGAGTGTTGAGGCGCGGACACCTCTCGTCCAATTGGAAGGCGTTGATCCTGAACCTGATACACTTGAAAAGGTGTCTCCAGGGTTTGCCTACCGCAATAAAGTTGTCCCTATTGACCTAAATGGCGATGAGCTCACCGTCGCAATGGCGGATGTCCTGGATGTCGTCCTCATAGATGAACTTGAACTCATTACAAACTGTCGGGTTATTCCTGCACTTGCTGATGAGGCGGACATTGACGAGGCAATTATCCGTCTCTATGGACGTACGGCTGAAAGCCTACTCAGTGCTGGTATCAAGGGCCCCGTCGGTGCTACTGAGACGCTTGAACGTGAGACCATTGACGACTTCGGGATTGATGAGAAGGATCTCAGCCAAGATCCGACAGTCATACATGCCGTTGACCAGATGATTATTGATGCTGTCCGGATGGGCGCAAGCGATATCCATATTGAACCCTATCCGACACAACTCAAAATCCGATTTCGTGTTGATGGTGTGCTTGAGGATCAACCCCAGCCGCCTGCCTATTTACAATCCGCAATCACCTCCCGTATCAAAATCATGGCAGGGATGGATGTCGCTGAACGCAGACGGCCTCAAGATGGAAAAATCAGTAGACGGATCGGTAGCGTCGGGAACCGACAAATAGACCTTCGGGTTTCCACTGTCCCTACTGTCGCAATGCTTCATGGCGAAAGTGTTGTCCTCCGTATCCTTGACCGGCAGTCTATTGACTTTGGGCTTGCAGAGCTCGGATTAACTGAAGATAATCTCCAACTCTTTCAACGCATGATCCGCAAACCACACGGTATCATCCTTGCCACCGGTCCTACAGGTAGCGGAAAGACAACATCACTTTATGCCTGCCTGAAAGAGATCAACTCACCGGATGTTAAAATCATTACCCTTGAAGACCCAGTTGAATATGAATTGGAGGGTATCAACCAAATCCAGGTGAACCCTGATATTGATTTCACTTTTGCTGTTGGGCTCCGTCATATCCTGCGTCAGGATCCGGACAAAGTCTTAGTCGGTGAGATTCGTGACTATGAGACTGCGGAGATGGCGGTTCATACGTCGCTTACCGGTCACCTCGTCTTTAGTACGCTCCATACAAACGATGCACCGGGTGCGATCACGCGGCTCATTGATATGGACGTTGAACCGTATCTTGTTGCTTCTACGGTGGAAGGTATCATAGCACAAAGGCTTGCGCGTCGCGTCTGCAAGGCGTGTTGCGAGATGTATTCCCCCGACGATCATGAATTGGCAGGACTTATGGGTAACGGGAATAACGGTAATGGTAACAAGATCTCTATCCCCAACGATCTTGAGATTCCTCGAGCAGTAGGATGTAAAGAGTGTCGCGGAAGAGGTTACAAAGGTAGGATTGGCATTTTTGAAGTTTTGTTTATGACTGACGAACTTCGTTCGATGGCACTTAAACAGGCATCGACAAATGAGATTCGTCGCCTCGCCGTACAATTGGGCATGAGAGGCTTACGTGAAGATGGTTGGCGCAAAGTCACTGCCGGGTTTACAACGGTTGACGAAGTCATCCGGTTAACACAGGAAGATGAATTTGATTTTGGAGAAGTTGTCTAAACGATTCTAAACCTTCTGTGTTAGTAGAGGATCACTAATTATGAAGTTGGCAATAAGCGGAAGTATTGTTTTACTCTTTACTCTCTCAGCAGAGGCAGGGACGTTTCTGGTGAATTTTGATAGCGGAAAGCTGGATGAATGGCAGGAACTCCTTATGAGTGATGCGCTACCCGGTTCTTGGGAAATTGTTGACGGTGAACTTCATGCGGTAAGCCCTGATGGCTGGACCCGTTTGCTTACAATCGGTGATGAAACATGGCGAGATTACACCATTGAATTTGATGTCAAACCGCTTGATAATCGAGGTCCCAGCAATATTGTTGTTGCCGCTCGAATCAACGGGAGTTGGGTCGTATGGTGTCTCATCGGCGATTTGCCATTTGTTGACAACATCTCCGAAGTTAAGTTTGCTGCTGGCAATTTTCAGGACCCAAATACGTTCTTATTTTCACATAGCAAACGCCAGCGATTTTTGAAATTAAACGAATGGTCGAAACTGAAACTGGACGTTAAAGAAAATATCCTAAACTTTTGGATTAACGGAAAGCAGTTTATTGGACCTGTCCAACTTCCAAACCGCCAAAGTTTCCTACGCTTTGATGCTCTCAGAAAAGAACATCGGAAGGAATTGCCAGCATTGCAATTAGATGGACTCCAAGACTTCTTGACAGGAGGGATGGGTTTAGGACTTTCAAATCAGACAGCGAGATTCGACAATGTTGTAATTACCGGCGACAGTATCCCGGACAGAGGTGGGTTGTCAGTAACACCGAAAGCCAAACTCGCGACAGTGTGGGGAAGTCTAAAGCGCTTTTAGGAGATACCTATGGTTTTGGACTGTGACGGAGGGTTTGATCGTGCCGTTATTCCGATATGAAGCACTCACACACGGCGGTGGTAGCGTAAAAAATACGCTGGAGGCTGACTCTAAAGCCGAACTGATCTCCCGGTTGCGGCAGATGGGGTATTGGCCAACCGATATTGTTGAAGAGACAGAGCAAGACGCACCAACGGATGTTCGTAGATGGCTAAAAATTGGGCGCAGTGGGGTTAAAGCCGCAGACGTTGAGTTCTTCACCTATCAGTTAGCAACACTGGTGAATGCCCATGTCCCGCTGCGGCGTGCTTTGGAAGTTGCTCTCGGACAGGTCCAGAACCCCGCGCTTAACCGCATCGTCTCCCAAGTCGCTTATGATGTTGAACACGGGGCAACTTTTCACGACGCGCTCACCCAACACCCGAAGGCTTTTTCAGACCTATATGTTAACATGGTGAAAGCGGGGGTGAGCGGCGGGGTTCTCGGTTTAGTCCTCGAACGCCTCGCAGAATTTGCAGAACGCCAAAGACTCCTCAAAAACGATGTTATCTCAGCACTCTTTTATCCTATTATCTTGTTGACGCTTAGCATTTCCGCTGTTGTCGTACTTATGATTCTCGTCATACCGAAATTCACTGCGATGTTCAACGACCTCGGTGTCGAATTGCCGTTGCCAACACGAATCCTCATTGGTACTACGGATGCCTTCCAGGCCTATTGGTGGGTGGCACTCGCTATTTTCATCGTAGGCGCGGTTGGCTTCAGACAATACCTGCGGCTTGAAACCGGTAAAATCTGGTTTGACCGGTTGAAACTCAAATTACCACTCATCGGACCCATAATTAGTACTTTTGCCATTGTCCGTTTTACCCGAACGATGGCAACACTTTTGGAGAATGGTGTACGCATGCTGCCTGCCCTCCAAGTCGTCAAAGACACGATCGGAAACAGGGTATACAGCAATGTTGTCGCCGAAGCAGAAATAGAGGTTGAACAAGGTTCTACGCTCTCCCGTGAACTCAGTAAAAGCAACGACTTCCCTGAATTCGTCACCCACATGGTGGCTGTCGGTGAGGAGTCGGGTGAACCTGTTCACATGCTCAGTAAACTCTCTGAATACTATGATTTAGAAATAAAAAAGAGCCTTGAACGCTTAACGACTTCCATCGGCCCTCTTGTCATTCTATTGATGGGAGTGATAATCGGGTTTATCGCTATCGCGATGATCCTCCCGATCTTTGAGGCGAACCAACTACTAAGCGGCTAATATACTTCTCAGGTGTCAAAAAACACCTTATGATAATAATAATATAGGAGAATAATTAAATGTTCATGCAACTAAAATCCGATGAGTCCGGATTGACCCTGATCGAACTAACGATTGTTATCGTTATCTTAGGGATTTTAGCGGCCTTCATCGCACCGCGGGTGATCAATGCCCCGCAGCAAGCGAAAGTCTCAAAGGCGCAAACAGAGATTAGCGGTATGAAAACCGCGTTGGAACAGTATGCTATCGCAGTCGGTGAGTATCCGACAACTGAGCAAGGATTGAATGCCTTGTGGCGCGCCCCGAGTCCGGTGCCACCGAACTGGGACGGCCCTTATATTGGTAGCCCGAGTTTTGAGGATCCATGGGGTAACCCGTACGTCTATCGGCAACCGAGCACCCATTACGGCTATGATTATGACCTCTATTCAATGGGGAAAGATGGCAAAGTGGGCGGTACTGAGTTAGACGCGGACATCACCAATTGGGTTGAAGAGACAACCGGAGTCTATTAAAACAGTGATGAGAGGCATAAATAGGCGAGATTCGCGGATCTCGTCTATTTCTCAATTCCAAAGTGGTTTCACGATCACGGAGTTACTGCTCGTTTTGACGCTGATCGGTATACTGTCGGCGATATCTATGCCAACACTGAAAGGGTTCGCTGCAACGCGTCGGCTGAAATCGTCAGCGTATACAATCCGCAGTCTCCTCACGTTCGCACGGGATATGGCAATCACTGATCGAACGGCACACTTGGTTGTCTTTGATCTTGACAACGGGCGGTGCTGGCTCGCCTCCAGTGAGACGTTTAACCCGAGTACCCCACTCACGTCCGCACTCACTGCCCAGAATTCTACGGCTGTCGCCGCATCCCGGACCAACACAAGCGGGAACCCGTTGACAACAAATTCTGTTCAACAGGAGACTTTGGCCCGTACGGGTGGTATCTTGGGCGTGCCTTATCTGATGGAGCGAAGCGTCACATTAGCAGCCGTGGTGACCAATCGCAACGGTCGTACGCTTCAAATTGATTCAGGTGTCGAGTCCGTCTACTTCTCACCGAATGCAACCTCTGAAGAAACACTCATCTACCTCCAAAACACACGCAATCAGATTATGTCTATTGCTATTGAGGCCGCCAGTGGACGCGTGAGTGTGCGACAACTCCCTTCAGCAGAGGTTGAGACGTTAGGGTTTGAAACACCAGAAAACTAATTCGCCTATAGTTTCGAGTCGGGATGTAAAGTATGAAGCAGCCAATTCAACAGTTGAGGTCAGCCGAAGAAAACGGTTTTACGCTTGTTGAGATACTCGTGACGTTAGCAATTTTGGGGGCTGTGCTCCCCGCGCTTTTGCACGCCTTTGCTTCTGCTGCACGTAACCAAGGACTTTCGGACAATAGTACCACGGCACTCTATCTCCTTAAATTTCGGATGGCAGAGATTGAGATGGCAGGTTATCCTGATGTTGGTGAGGAGACAGGCGAATTCGGTAATAATACACGTTACCGCTGGAGTTCTGTCGTTGAGGACATAGAATCTGAAGAAGTTGAAAACGTCCGACGGGTTCAAGTAACCGTCACATGGCAGCATCGGAACCGAGAACGTTCCATGTCTATGAACACCTATGTCGCTGACCGACAAAAGTCAGAAACGCAGCAAGGACAACAGCCGGGTGGCGGTCGATAACGGCTTCTTCGATATTTCAACGGGGCACCGCAGACATGAAAATTCAAAAAATGTCCACCACCGCAACTGGTGAGAGTGGGTTGACACTCATTGAAATGCTCATGGCAGTTAGCATTCTCGTTATCATTGGCGGGTCAGCGTATTTCGCCTTCAAGACAGCGGTGGATGCCTACCATCAGACGGAAGCAAAAATATTAGCTGCGCAGAGATGCCGTTTCGCGATGGATCGGCTTGTGACGGATCTCAAGAACATGCAGGTCTCACTTCAGGAACCTGAACTCACACTCTACACACAGGATGGACCGAGCCAATCGGGCGATAGAGACATGCTGAGTTTTGTCACCCTTGTCAGGACAGATCCGGATCCGTTTTTGGAGCAGCTTTCAAGTTTTCAAGCGCAAAATGCATCACAAATTCCTTTACCGCTTCTAAGCGATGTCCAACGTGTGGCTTACTTTGTTGCTGCGGAGCCGCAACCCGGTCAATCCGGGCTGGGTGCTGAAAATTTTCAGGGTGGTTTGGCAGGAGACGCGAGTACCGAACAAGAGGGCGGTTACGCACTCTTTCGCGTCGCAACCACAACGCTTGATCCAGAGGCTGTTATTGGTCCCTTCTTACAGACAGGCACAGTACCAGAAACAGACGAAAACGGAGAACCGATTTACGTTGACATCGCAACGCTCATTATTGGACTCGCTAATTTCGATCTACAATATTTTGATGGGGAAGCAGAGGTATGGAACACCTCATGGGACGATACCGAAAGTCTTCCGAGTGCTGTACAGATTCTGATAACTGTCCAAGGCGAAGCGCAGAGAGCCGTAAGTAGAAATACCACACAGTTTGGCACCCAAAATCAACAACCGATGCTATCATCAAACAGTATGACCCAATCAACGATGGTGTATCTCTCCGCGAGTGCTACTGCTGGTGGTGCCGAAGGCGCACCTCAAGGGGGACCATAGACCATGTTCGTCAGAAAAAGGGTTTCCGATACATTTTACAAAGACCAGAATGGATTATCCCTTGTTTCAACGCTCTGGATACTTACGATTCTCTCTATTTTGGCTGCACAGCTGCTCTACTCGATCCATATTGAGCAACGTACCCAACGGAATTTTTTAGATAGGGCGAAGTATCACTATGCCGCGAGGGCGGGCTTTGAGTGGACACTCGCTGTTATGCGTACAGACCAGACCCCTTTCGACTCACTCGGTGAAAGTTGGGCTGAACCTATTCAAGGACAGGTTGATGATGGCGTGCAGGTCGGAAATTTCTTGAACTATCAGGTGACGATCACCGATGAAGCCTCAAAGGTCAATATCAATACTGCTGATGTTGGACTCATCAGTAATTTGCTGGCACAAGTCGGCGCTTCGCCGGATGAACCGCTCATCCAAGAACTTGCCAACAGTATTGTAGCGGGGCAGCCGTACCGAACCGTTCGGGATCTTGCACGAGTAGAAGGGATGACTTCTGAGATTTTGTACGGCACGCAACAAATGGCAGCGTTTACACAAGGCGTTACAGCCCCACAAAGCACGTCTACGAGCACGGTTGGCGGACCGCCAACGGCAGCAGCAGGTACTGGCAGTCTTCAAGCAACTACAACAGAGACGCAGCCCGGATTGGTGGATTTAGCAACCATCTATTCACTTGACGCAAGCACCGATCCAAACGGAGCGTCGCTCGTTAACGTCAATACAGCGGACGCAGAGCAGCTGACGCAAATTGAGACGCAGTCGAGTCAAGGTGGCGGGCAATCTGTTTTTTCACAGGCTGAGGCGGAATCCCTGATTCAGCAACGTGAGTTTGACAGATTCGCTGCACTCATAGATGTAAAAGCAGTCTCCGATGAACTTTTCAACAACATTCAAAACCAAATCACCACTGAGGATTCCGGTGGAAATGAAGACGATGGAGAAACGAACAATTCACAAGGAAACGGACCGCCGCGCCAAGGGGGCGGACAGGGACCACAACAAGGCGAAGGTGGACAAGTCAATATTAATACCGCTGATGTTGAAACCTTGCAATCCTTGCAGGGTATTGACGAAGGTATTGCCCAACGTATCGTCGAGCATCGCGATTCCCAAGGACTTTTTCAGAACATAGATGCTGTTAAAGATGTCACAATGTTAACGCGGCAAGAGTTTATCGGTATCGTTGACAAAATAACCCTTAAAGATGGAGATACCCGCAGCGGACTTATTAACATAAACACTGCGTCGGCCGAAATCTTGGCACTGCTGCCCGGGATGGACCCACAAAAAGCGCAGGCGATCGTTGAACGTCGCGAACAAGACCCACCCGATGACGCGCCGGTACAGAATTACACTGAAGAGGAGATAGCGGGGAATCCGTTCACCAACATCTCACAACTGTCGGAGATGGAGGAGATTGACTTTGAGACGTTCAGGGAAGTCGTCGATTGGATAACCTACCGTTCACATGGGTATCGTATTGAGGCGAACGGCACCGATGCTGCAGGTAAAGTTATTTCAACCTGTGTTGGTATCATTGACCGGACGGGTGACCAAGTCGTTGTCCAATATTGGAGACAGGATTAGCGGAATTTCTTGGATGCTTCATTTTGTCAGCAGTTATATTTATAGGATAAAAAAATGGCGAAAAAACGAGTTGTGGCGGTAGATATCGGCACACACATAGCGAAAATGGTTCAACTTGAACAGTCATCTGCGGGCGTGCGTCTTATCAACG
>VXXH01000643.1 GCA_009835515.1 Candidatus Poribacteria bacterium | reverse complement strand
GAAAAAGATGCAGCCTATTCTTCTGCTTTTACTCATTTTCGGTTTAAGCACGATGTCAGTCGGAAATGAATGGGCAAACTACTACTTTCCAGATACAGCCGGCAGCTACTGGACCTATGAAGACCAAGATGGGAATGAATTAACGCGCTACGCTATAGTGCCTGAAGATATTGATGGCGAAACCTACCGCGCTTTCAGTTATGATCCGCCCTTGGAAGACTGGGCGGACTTTGAACATTACATTCACCCCTATTTTTATCAGGTCGGGGACGACTGGGTCGCGTATTTTGTCGGTGCTGAAATTGAAAACGGACTTAAAGCACACACGGCGCAAGAGATGGAAGAAGTGCTTCCTATACTACGTGAACAGATGCTCGGTGGGGCACCTGAAGGCGCAGCGGTCTCCCTTGATTTGAGCTACGATATTGAGGTGGAATCGGCGGATTACTTCTATCTACTACCGACACCTGCTACATACAATGAAGAATGGACTGCATTGGAGTTAAACGTCGGCCTCACCCTTACAATGGATATCCAAGGGGCACCTATGGAGATACCGGGCGGTGCGCCGACTATCAAAACCCATAGCACTATCGTTGAGACTGGCGTGGTCACTGGCACAGAAACCGTCGAAACGCCTGCTGGCACGTTTGAGGACTGCTTGATAATTGAATACCAGACGGACGAAACTGTGCAGGTGACTGTGTCTGTACCCGGTGTCGAACCAGAAGCACCTGAAGAACGAGAAGCCACCACTGTTACAACGATCTGGTTGGCACCTAACATCGGTATCGTCAAATTCAGACACGAGCATCCAGAAGCAGACGAAGCCAAGGAGCAGCTCGGATTGGAACCCGACGGTGAAAGAACCCTTGAACTAACGAACTACGAAATCAAAGGTTCGCCTTCGGAGGCAGAATGAGCACCTTCCCTATCTATCGACCGAGACGACTTCGGGCAAATGAAAACCTGCGGCGGCTTGTCCGAGAAACAGCACTTTCTGTCAACGACCTCATTTATCCGATGTTCGTTGTTCATGGGCATAATACCGCAACCGAAATTTCTGCGATGCCCGGATGCTATCAATACTCGGTTGACAGGCTCGTCCCTGCCGCAAAGGAACTCGCTGCGCTCGGAATTCCCGGCACAATTCTGTTCGGCATCCCAGCGGCGAAAGACCCGCTCGGCACTGAGGCTTATGCCGATGACGGTATCATTCAACTATCAGTCCGAGCAATCAAAGATGCCGTGCCTGACCTGCTTGTGATGACAGATGTCTGTCTCTGCGAATACACTGACCACGGGCATTGTGGTGTCATTGAAGATAACGAAGTGCAAAACGACCCGACGCTGGAGCTGCTCGTTAAAGAGAGTCTCTCACATGCCCGTGCTGGGGCCGATGTCATTGCTCCCTCAGATATGATGGACGGTCGCGTCGGCGCAATTCGAGAAGCATTGGACGAAAACGGGTATCAGAATATACCTATTATGGCGTATGCTGCTAAATATGCATCCGCATTTTACGGTCCCTTTCGCGAAGCCGCGGAATCCGCACCGCAATTTGGGGACCGCCGCGCCTATCAGATGGACCCGGCGAATGCAGAGGAAGCACTCCGCGAAGTCGCATTGGATATTCAGGAAGGTGCCGACATTCTCATGGTCAAGCCCGCGCTCTCTTATCTGGATGTTATCCATCGCGTCAAAACAGAATTTCAGGTGCCTGTCGCTGCCTATAACGTCAGCGGAGAATATGCGATGGTTAAAGCAGCAGCGCAGAACGGTTGGATCGATGAAGAGCGGGTCGCATTGGAACTTTTAACAAGCATCAAGCGCGCAGGCGCAGATATGATTTTAACCTATTTTGCGAAGTCGGTTGTGGATTGGTTAAAATACTAAATGGCTATCAGTCATCGGCTATCAGTTGTCGGTTAAGAGCAGCTTGCAACAATCTACCTAAACTTGAGATACTCCAAGTAGCGATGAATTGTTAGGAGACTTCTTCACTGATAACCGACAACTGACGACTGACAACTATTAAAAAATTTGGAGGAAATGGTTTGGAGAGCAGTAAATCCTTAGCCGCATGGCAAAAATCACAACAGTTTATTCCGGGCGGAGTCAACAGTCCCGTCCGAAATTTCAGCAAAGTCCACGGACATCCCCGCTTCATCGCACGCGGCGACGGTTCAAAAATATACGATGTCGATGGAAACGCATATATTGATTATGTCGCCTCATGGGGACCCTTAGTTTTAGGGCATGCACATCCGAGCATTGTGGAGGCTATCAGTGCAGCAGCGTTGAACGGCACCAGTTTTGGGGCACCAACGCTATTAGAAACAGAACTCGCTGAGATTATTGTTAATGCTGTCCCTTCCATTGAAAAGGTGCGTCTCGTCAATTCCGGCACCGAAGCCACAATGAGCGCAATTCGCGTCGCACGTGGGTATACCGGTCGCGATAAAATCCTTAAAATCGATGGATGCTACCATGGCCACGTGGACTACCTATTGGCAAAAGCCGGTTCGGGGGTCGCGACGTTTGGACTTTCTGATAGCGGCGGTGTCCCCGAAGATTTCGCACGCAATACACTCACCGTTCCCTTTAACAACCCCGATGCAGTCCGCGAAGCAATAGAAGCCAATCCAGACGAAATCGCCTGTCTCATTCTCGAACCGATTATGGGCAATATGGGTATCATCCCACCGCATGACGGGTACCTCAATCAACTCCGTGAAATTACCGAAGCACACGGTATTGTACTCATCTTCGACGAAGTTATCACCGGCTTTCGGGTGGCGTATGGCGGTGCCCAAACCTACTATAACGTCACACCCGACATGACCTGTTTAGGGAAAATTATCGGTGGCGGTTTACCCGTTGGGGCATACGGCGGAAAACGGGAGATCATGGAGTGTGTCGCCCCAGAAGGCGAGGTCTATCAGGCAGGAACATTGTCCGGTAACCCTTTAGCCGTTACAGCAGGGATCACAACGCTTAAAAGGCTTGCTGAACCGGGCGTTTATGAACAACTCGAAACCCGAGCGGCAGCCCTTGCAGACGGACTCGCTGAAGCAACCGAAAAACACGGTGTTGATGCTTGGCACAGTCGCGTCGGTTCGATGCTGATGCTCTACTTCACACCGGAAACCGTCACGGATGCCGATGGCGCACGCACAGCGGATACTGAACGCTTTCAACACTACTTCTGGGGACTCGTAGCGCGCGGCGTTTATGTTGCACCCTCTCAGTTCGAGGCAGGGTTCGTCTCTTTGGTCCATTCCGAAGACGATATCAACAAAACCGTTCAAGCCGCAACACAGGTATTGGCGAATCTCGTTTAGGAGTTGTCAGTCGTCAGTTGTCAGTTGTCAGTTAAGAGGGTTTATGTGGCAGCTACAGTTAACTGGACTGCCACAAGAAATTAACTGAAAACTGAAGACTGATAACTGATAACTATTCCCTCTGATAACTATTACATTATGTCCAACTTTGATCAAATCGTTGAATTAATTGCCGATGATCTCGGTGCTATTGAGGTGAAACTCACGGAACACACCGCCAGCGAGTATAGTTTCGTCGATATGGCAGTCCAGCATGTCGTGGAGGGTGGTGGCAAACGGCTCCGTCCTATCCTTGTTGTGCTTTCTGCCAAAGTCTGCGGATATACAGGAAACGATGCACACACACTTGCCGCTGTCGTTGAGCTCATCCATGTTGCATCGTTGGTTCATGACGATGTGCTTGATGAAGCCGCGATCCGACGTGGACGTGAGACGTTACAGACGAAATGGGGCAATAAAGTCGCTGTCCTTGTCGGAGATTATCTCCATGCGCGTGTCCTCTCTATGCTTGTAGCCCGCCGTGCTGATGACCCAGCCATGGCGATCCTCGCCGATACCACGCAGGCAATGTGCGAAGGTGAAGTTATCCATGCATATAAGAGCGGTGATTTTGACATCTCCGAAGCCGAGTACCTCAAGATTATCAGTTTCAAAACCGGTAAACTGATCGCTGCGTCCTGCACCCTCGGTGCACACCTCGGAAACCTAACAGACACACAGCAGGTTGAGGCACTCACAACCTACGGACAGCATATTGGGACGGCTTTCCAAATTGTCGATGACGTGCTTGATTTCACGGAAGATGCTGATAAATTAGGAAAAAACACATTCGGTGACCTCCGTGAAGGAAAACTCACCTTCCCCATCATTTATGCCCGAACTGTTTGTGATGATGATGAAAAGCAGATGTTGGAAAAAGTCCTGAATCCTAACACGGACGAAACCGAGGCGATCGCCTTTGTTGAAAACCTGTTCCAACGGTATGGTGTCGAGACACACTGTTTGAAGGTCGCCCAGGACTATGCTGACCGTGCTAAAGCCGCATTAACAGACGTACCAGAGACGCCTGCCCGCGTCGCACTCGAACAACTTGCAGACTACATCGTTTCACGCGAATCATGAGGAGTCGTTATCGGTTTTCAGTTATCAGTTTTCGGTGAAAAATAAGGTTTGATTAACCAAAGTCCTTCTTAACTGATGGCTGATGGCTGACGACTGACAGCCATTAAAATGTTTTATCCTGCACACATAAACCTTCAAAACCGGAAATGCCTCGTTGTTGGCGGTGGTCCTGTTGCTGAGCGGAAAGTCGTCGCGATGCTCATCAGTGGCGGCGATGTTACCGTGATTAGCCCCGAGGCAACTGAATTGTTGACCTACCTTGCCCAGATCGGCACAATTCGTTGGCACAAACGGCAACTGAAGGCAGGCGATACACTCGGCTATTTTCTCGTCTGTGCTGCTACGGATTTCACGGATATTAACACGGCTGTCTTCACAGAGGCGCACGAGAAGAACAAAATCCGCTTGGTTAATGTCGTTGATGTTATCCCGCAATGCACCTTCGCCGCCGCCTCTGTTGTAACGGATGGCGAACTGATGCTCAGTATCTCAACAAGTGGTAAAAGTCCCGCGACGAGTCGCCGCATCCGTGAACATTTTGAAGAGGTCCTGCATGCTTCTTCCTTATACACGCTCGGATACGAAGATGAAAAGCCGGTCCCGATTGAGAATCAAAGGCTGCCTTATCCGGTCTATCTACTGTTGGAAGGTCGTTTGTGTATCGTCTTATGTGAAGAAAGAACGCCAGAAATTGAACGCCGTATCTCATTGTTAGATCAGTGTGGTGCGTCTGTGTTATGTTCGACACCCGACGAAATGAAGCCGCATCGCCTTGAAGATGCGTTCCTTGTCATTGCAGATCGGTTCTCTGCTGTAGACGCGGTTTGCGAAGGTAACCGGACATGCATTCAGGAATATCTTGATGCACCGAGTGCTGGTACTCACTTCACCCCTGATCTCGTGATAGATGGCAATCTGATAATTAGTGTATCGACTCGAAACGGCAAAGATATCGACAAAGCGAAACGGCTTCATAAGAGACTCGCCAACCAATTTGAAAACAACGGCTACGGTGCATTTATCGAATTCCTTGGGATCCGGCGTTCTGAGATTCTCAAGGCTTTTCCAACGCCTAAGAAACGCGCCGACTTCTTTGAAACACTCATTGACACCGTTGAAGATTCGGTATCGGGGTTACAAACCCCTCCTACAACATGCTGTCTCAGCCTCACAAACCCTGAGTGTTCTGCTGAATGTCTTTTCAACTGGGTTCGGCACGGCAACTTGGAACGCGCCAACGCCGTTACCTCTAAACGACTTGACAAAGCACACGAGGATTGATAAAATTGCGCGGAAACGAAAAAGCACACTTTTTTCTAGCTTCCAAAACAGTTGCGACCGGCTTGCTACCGCACGCGAATGAGAGACATACCTGCCCTCATAAGAGAAGGAAGAAAATCATGAATACAGCAAACGATTTTGAATTGAAGCAAAGAAAGTACATGCCTGTCTTCCCAAAAGCGAGTGGAAAACCGACTATTTACATTGAAGGCTACCCCTATGAGGACGATGAACCCATGCCAGCAGGCGAATTTCATGGGATGCAGATGCATAGCTTATTTGACCAGTTCTTACGATATTTTCAGGCACACCCGCATATTCATGTCGGTATGGACAACTTTATCTATTACCGCGAAGGCGATATCAGAAAGGTCGTGGCTCCCGATGTGTATGTCGTCCTTGGTGCCGCGAAACTTCCGTTACGAAGAAGTTTCTATACCTGGGCAGAAGGGACCGTTCCTACAGCAGTTTTTGAGTTCCTTTCAGATACAACAGCGTCTGAGGACCGGCATGAAAAAGTTGAGGTGTATCTGCGTGATATGGGGGTCGCGGAGTATTTCATTCATCAACCCGATATGAATCGCCCTATAGAATTTCAGGGGTGGCGGCGGGATGCATTGGGCGACATCGTTGAGATTGAAGAAGAGGCGGATGATGGTCTGTTCAGTGCGTCGTTAAATCTTTATTTTCGTTGGGAGGTTCATGAGGCGTGGGAGCTGCGGCTTTTGCGTCCGTATCTTCCCGATGGTACCGCTATTACAACTTCCATGGAAGAACATCACCTACGAGTGGCAGCAGAAGAATTGGCGACCGCGGAAGCGGAACGACGGCAAGCTGCGGAAGGACGTGCCAGAGAAGAAGCCGAAAGACGACAGGCAATAGAAGCCGAGTTAGAACGCCTCCGCACACAACTCGCCAATAGCGAAAATGAAGCGAATGAACACACATAACACAGAGGCATATCCGACTGCTATGTGTCCTGAGTCTCTCGAAAAGCACTGCGTATGATAAATTTTCTGTTTCTCGTCACCCTTCTGATATACTTAGCGGCAGGCATCTTTCAGACGCTCTCGTTGGCTATCAGTAACCGGAGCGAAGCGGCTATCCTCCGTCCAACGATTGAGCGAATCGCTTTTTGGGGAACCAGTATCGGTTTCGCTTTTCTGACTCTCTTTATCGCGCTTTGGTGGCTAACACAAGGGCATTTTCCGATGACGCACTGGACCGACTCCACCGCTTTCTTCGCTTGGGCAATCACACTGATCTATCTCATCATCGTGCGTCTGACGCATCTCCGCACACTCGGCAGTTTTGTGATGCCTGTCGCCTTTATTGCCATCCTGATCTCATATAGTTTCGCGACACACACTGCTGCGCTCCCGAAACCGCTACAGAACTATTGGCTTTTGGCGCACACCTCCCTCATTTTTCTCGGCTACGCCGCGTTCATCGCTGCGTTTGGATTTGGATTGATGTATTTGATAGCCGAGCGGAAAATCCGCAAAAAAACGGACACGCTTCTTGACAATCTGTTACCTTCCCTCGGTGTTTCTGATGAACTTGGGTACCGTTGCACGATTCTCGGTGTGATTTTGCTCACAATGGGTGTCATTGTCGGGAGCCTCTGGACCCAATATATCCGAGATGTCCCGTGGAGATGGCTCGATGCAAAGGTCATTTCCACTTTGATGACGTGGTTCATTTATGTTCTCCAGATTGGTCTCCGCCAGTTTTGGGGTTGGCACGGACGGAGAGCAGCGTATGCCGCAATCCTCGGTTTTGTCGCTGTCCTCTGTACCTACGTTGGCGTTGACCTCTTTTTGGACAGTATGCATACATATCGGTAGTTTTCTTGCGTAGAATCCGTTTTGAGTAGCGACTTCGCGACTGTCAAATTTGACACAACCGCTGATATGTGATATAATTTACGAAACGTATCAACAACATTTCAGATTTTAGATCTTTTGGTTGAAGGAATGAACCAGATCGTCTCCATCGGAACCAGCCATCATGTCGCCCCGATCGAATTCAGGGAAAAACTGGCGTTTTCCGAAGCACAACTTGCTGAATCGATCCAACACCTTCGTGAATCTTATCAGATTCACGAGGCAGTAATTCTCTCTACCTGTAACCGGGTAGAAGTCTACGCTGTTGTGAATTCAGTGCGAACTGCTGACGCTGCCGCCAAAATGCTGGTTGAGTTCCTTTCCCACTACCACTATATTGGTGTGGAGCCGCTGAAAAAATGGACGTATCTCCATCATAACTTGGAGACAATCCAACACCTCTTCAGAGTGACAGCGAGTCTTGATTCTATGGTGGTCGGTGAATCCCAAATATTGGGGCAAGTCAAAGCTGCTTTTGATACCTCGCGGGAAGCAGGCGGTGCTGGGACGATTCTCAATCGTCTTTTCACCAAGGCTTTCAGCGTTGGTAAGCGGATCCGTTCCGAGACGACTATCGCTGCGGGTGCCGTTTCTATTAGTTACGCCGCCGTTGAACTCGCCAAAAAGATTTTCAATACACTTGAAGGCAAAACTGTTGCGATTATCGGTGCCGGTGAAATGAGTGAACTTACCGCGAAGCATCTCGTCGCAAATGGTGTTTCTAACGTAATTGTTGCCAATCGCACTTATGAACGTGCCGTCAAAGTCGCCGAGAAATTTAACGGGACACCTATCGCT
>VXXH01000770.1 GCA_009835515.1 Candidatus Poribacteria bacterium | reverse complement strand
ATACATTGACATAATTATGTGCCATTTTGATTTAGGTGGCAACTTGGATTAAAGATACTAAAAAGCGACCTTGGAGGTGACTACAATATGTCTGAAACATTTGAACAAAGTATAGTATCGCATTTGGAAGAACATGTTGAGCTTGCGATTTCTACCGTTCAGAAGTTGAGAGCAGAGAAACTGGAGCTTGAAGCTGAAATCGCGCGTCTCAATAGCAATGTGCTACAACGTGATACAAAGATTCAAGAACTCGAAACCCGTAATAGCGAACTTGAGGAAGAACTCGACTTAGAACGGTTAGGCACTTCTCAAGAACGTTCCGAAATCAAAGAGAGGCTTGAAGATTTAATGGATGTCCTCGCCGTATCAAATGAGACAGAGGAACCAGATACAGGTGATGAGATCGCTTTTACGGCGCAGGATGATGAGCCAGACGAAACATCACCATCGTCTTCAGCAGACTCGGCACACTCTGAGTAAACCAACATAATTAGCACCTTGCGCGTCTTAGTTCTCTCTCATTCTTACATTATGAAGCCGTACCGGCGCAAGTTCGCGCTCATTGCGGAACGCCCAGATGTTACACTACGTGTTGTCACACCAATGTGTTGGTATGAAAGCTTCCAAGATATTATTTTTCAACCGGAACCAGACACGGCGTGTGAAGAGTGTCCGTGCCCGATCCGATTCTCCGGTTATGGTAGCCGTTTTTACTACCGGCACGGCATTAAGTCTCACTTCAAGGACTTTCAACCGGATATTATTCACTTAGAGGAGGAAGCGTGGAGCCTCAACGCGCTACAAACGGTTCGTTTAAAACGGAAGTATTGTCCGAACAGTCGTTTCATTTTTCGCACGTCCCTGAGCATACCGACGAAGCAGCGGTTTGGCATATTACCAGTATGGATTGAGCGCGCAGTCTTTCGAGAGACGGATAGAGCCTTTCCGCTTAGTGAAAATGCTGGCAAAATTCTAACCGAACGGGGCTACACTGGAAAACAGACCCCATTTCCGAATGGCGTTGATGTACGCCATTTCTATAAGATGGATGTCACCAAATTGCGTGACTCACTGGAACTTAGCGGCTGTTTTGTGGTCGGTTATGTCGGTAGATTGCTCCAGATGAAGGGTATAGATACGCTTCTTCAAGCCTTAGCATACCTTGCAACCCATAACACCACACGCACTTATAAACTTTTAATCGTCGGGCAAGGCAAAGATAAAGATAGGTTCGTAAAAAAGGCAGAAACCCTCGGTATTTCTGAACAGATTGTGTGGATCGATGCAGTACCCCCTGAAGAGGTCGCTGCTTATATTAATTGTATGGACACGATTGTCCTGCCTTCGCGGACGACAACAGGATGGGTAGAATTCTTTGGTAGAGTGCTTATCGAGGGAATGGCGTGCAAAGTCCCAGTCATCGGTTCAGATTCTGGCGAAATTCCGCACGTAATTGATGACGCAGGGCTCGTCTTTCCTGAAGCGGATACGGATGCTTTAGCGGAAAGGATATATCAAATTGCCCACGATGTACACCTCCGAAACGATCTGGTCGCGCGCGGGCTTGACCGTATCAAAAATTTCACGTGGGAGACGATTGCCGAACGGACATATCAAGTATATCAAGAACTACTTAGGGAGGCTAAAAAATAAAAGATGCCCCCGACTGGACTCGAACCAGCATGCCAATTAAGGCACAGGCCCTCAACCTGCTATGTATACCAAATTCCATCACAGGGGCATTGTGATTAATTATACTTTATTCAGATAGTAATGTCAAATTTTTTAGACTTTTTTTTAGAAATTTCCAGCAGTCATGTACACGACCATTTTGGATAGCAACATGAACACCCTCGCATCGGAAAATCTTGAACAACACCTATCGGATACACTTGCAGGTGAGGTGCGTTTTGATCTGTATTCTAAAGCACTCTACAGCACAGATGCGAGCCTTTATCAAATACAACCGATAGGTGTTGTAATTCCGAAAGACAGCCAAGACGTTATCAAGACGGTGCAAATCGCGTCAGAACATAACATCCCAATCCTTCCTCGCGGTGGTGGTACGAGCCTTGCTGGGCAGAGCGTCGGTGAGGCGATCGTCTTGGATATGTCTAAGTACATGAATCAACTGCTTGAGGTAAACGTCGCTGAACGTTGGGCGCGTGTGCAGCCGGGTATCGTCTTAGACGAGTTGAACCATAAGTTAAAGCCGCACGGTTTGATGTATGCGCCAGATGTTGCGACGAGCAGCCGCGCAAACGTTGGTGGCACTATCGGCAATAACTCCGCCGGTTCGCACTCTCTCATCTACGGTAAAACCATCGATCACGTCATGTCGCTTGACTTGGTGCTTTCCAACGCTGACGAAATCACAGCATCTCCCATTTCACTTGAGAAATTAGAAACTAAAAAACAGGGCAACACATTAGAGGCGAACATCTATCGCGAGTTATGCCGTATCTGTGAGGACAACGCAGTAGAAATCCGTAAACGTTATCCGCGTATCCTGCGTCGTGTCGCGGGCTATAATCTGGATGAGTTTGTTACAGATGCAGGCTCAAAAGAGGTCACACCATATCGGCGCGACGGATGCGATGAAAACCACCCATTTAGCCTGACGAGAATTCTCGTCGGCTCTGAGGGAACACTCGCGACGACTGTTGAAGCGACAGTTAATCTTGTTCCGATTCCCAAACTGACTGCGCTGTGTGTCGTCCATTTTGAATCTCTCATTGCCGCCATGGAGGCAATGCAACCCATTTTGGAATGTAACCCGACCGCTGTAGAACTCATAGACAAAACGATCCTTGATATGGCGCGAGGTTCATTAGAATTTTCACGACTTACCACTTTCATACAAGGCGAACCAACCGCGCTCCTTGCTGTCGAATTTTACGGTGAGACCCAAGTCGCATTAGAATCACAATTAGAGAAACTTGAAAAGACCTTAAAAAGTGCAGGTTTCGGTTATGCGTTCGTACGCTGTTTTACCGCTGAAGAGAAATCACGCGTCTGGGAGACCCGGAAAGCTGGACTCGGTTTGCTAATGGGAATGAAAGGCGATGCCAAACCGGTAGGTTTCGTTGAAGATGCAGCGGTGCCGATAGAGAACTTGCCAGAATATGTTCGCCGATTCGATGAAATTGTCACGGCACACGACACCACCGCCGCCTACTATGCCCATGCAAGCGTTGGGTTGTTGCACAACCGCCCTATCGTCAACCTCAAATCCGAAACTGACATTCAGAAGATGCACGACATCGCTCGTGAAGTTCGAGACCTGCTCATGGAATTGGACGGTGCTATGAGTGGAGAACACGGCGATGGACTCGTCCGGAGTGAGTGGATAGAGAGCATGTTCGGTCCACAGATATATCAGGCACTCACCGAGGTGAAAAAAGCGTTTGACCCGAACGGTATTATGAATCCAGGCAAAATTGTCGATGCACCGCCGATGACAGAAAACCTGCGTTTCGGGGCAGATTACAACACTATTAAAATTGATACCTATTTCGATTTCTCCAATCAAGACGGATTTGGCAGAGCAATTGAGATGTGCAACGGTGTCGGCGCATGTAGAAAAACGCTGACTGGCACCATGTGTCCCTCTTTTATAGGTACGCGTGAAGAAGAGCACTCGACGCGTGGGCGTGCGAACGCGTTGCGCTCCATTATTTCGGGTGCGTTGCCACACACAGAATTCACGAATGAACGGCTACAAGAAGTACTGGATTTATGCCTCGGCTGCAAAGCTTGCAAAGCGGAGTGTCCGTCTAATGTAGACATGGCGAAGATTAAATACGAGGTCATGGCACACTACCACAAAGCAAACGGTCTGCCCTTGCATCGGCGGCTGTTTGGTGAAATCGGTGCGCTCGCACCGCTCGGCTCAATGTTTTCTCCGTTCTCCAATTGGGCAGTCAACAACGGGATTTCAAAATGGATCGCCGAAAAATTAATTGGCGTTGACCGACGGCGGGATATGCCTACCTTCGTGCGTCCTACCTACGAACAGTGGTTCCGAAAGCGTCGTTCGAAACAGACATCGGATAAAAAAGTTGTACTCTTCCCCGACACCTTCATGAATTACAGCGAACCTTCTATCGGTAAGGCTGCGGCGGAGTTGCTGGAAGCATGCGGGTTTGAGGTCCTGCTACCTGAAAAGCGGTGCTGCGGTCGGCCACTTATCTCAGAAGGGATGCTTGACAGAGCAGTTGAGAATGCAACTTACAATATTGACGCACTTAGGGGGTATGCTGACAAAGGCATCCCGATTATTGGATGCGAGCCGAGTTGTACCTCTGCCATTACCGATGATTACGTTGAGTTGATCGGCACACAGGATGCCAAACGTGTCGCTGAGGCGACTTGTTCGTTTGAGGAATTTTTTGCGCAGCTGGCTGAAAAGGACGAATTGCCGTTGGAATTTTCGGCAGAACCCCGCGACGTATTGCTGCACGGGCATTGCCATCAGCGCGCACTTGTTGGTATCCAACCGACTGTCCAGATGCTAAACCTACCCGCAGAATACAACGTCACAGTGATCGACTCAAGCTGTTGTGGTATGGCTGGCGCGTTTGGATATGAGAAGGCACATTATGATCTCTCTATGAAAATAGGTGAATTACGGCTTTTTGATGCCGTCCGTGAAAAGCCGCCGGGTAGTTTCGCGCTGAGTGCCGCCGGGTTTTCTTGCAGGCACCAACTTGAACACGGGACGGGTGTGCAACCGAGACATCCGGTTGAAGTGTTACACGAGGCAGTAACGAAAGATTAAACCTCATGCACTGGAGGAAGACCGAATGGCAAGACTTTATCAACCGCTTGACGATTTTAAGGTCGTTGAGTTACCCGAAAAGCAGTTACCGTTTTGGAAAATTGCGGGGCCTGGGGCGATCTTGGTCGGTTTATCTATTGGTGCAGGTGAGAGTGTGATTTGGCCCCTCATTGCCGCAGAGTACGGTGGGAGCATGATTTGGGCGGCGGTGCTCGGGGTATTCCTCCAACTTTGGATTAACTTTGAGGTAGGCCGCTGGACAATCGCAACAGGCGAGACGGTCTATACAGGTTACAGTCGTATCTGGCGAGGTTTCGCCCCGTTGTTCATTCTGCTGACTGTAGTGGGGTGGATAGCACCCGGATGGGCACGCACATCAGGTCTCGCGCTCAAAGCACTTGTGTTCGGACCCGGCGGTTGGGGCTCTGATACATTCTGGACCATAGTAACATTTGCAGGGGTCGCGCTGATTCTTTTCGGACCGAAGATGATTTACAATTCTGTAGAACGGACGGTTGAACTGCTTGTTGCCATCGTAACGATTGGATTAATCCTGGTTGCTATCGCTGTCGGTTCCATGGATACATGGAAGGAAGTCGGCGCGGGCTTGATAAACGTCGGTTACAAAGACCCCGGCATGCCGGTGAAAACATTTTTTAGTGCCTTAGTCTTCGCGGGTGCTGGTGGGACGGCGAACCTCTTCTACACCTTCTATCTACGCGACAAGAATATCGGTATGGGTGCGCAGCTGCCGGGGCTACAGAACCCGCTTCGCGGCAGGACCGAGAAAGTGCCCGCGACGGGGTTCATCTTTGAAGTGACAGAGGAAAATCGAAAACGCTTCACAGCATGGTGGCAATATGTGAAAAAGGACCAGATACTTTTCTTCTGGGCACTCAACACACTCACGATTCTGCTCTTCATTTTCGGCGCACTCGCTGTTTTACACCCGCAAGGGATTATTCCTGAGCGAGGCAAACTTATTTACGATGAAGCACAGATATTAGGGGAAATCTGGGGCGCGGCGGGACAGAAGATTTTCTTATTAGTCGGTGTTGCCACGCTTTTCGGGACGCAACTTGCATTGGTTGATGGCGTATCACGCTCCATTTCCGACATTATCTATACCAACTTCCGAGGCGCGCAAAAGCGGGATTTGAGCTGGTGGTATCTTCTCATCGCAGGTATCTGGATCGTTGGTGGGTGTGTAATCACTTTTGTAATGGAGCAATTAAACGTCAGTGAATTAGGATTTCTCTTTAATGCGGCATACATGGGCGGGTTCGCTATGGCGATTTATGTCCCGCTTACACTTTACATGAACTACCGCTTTCTGCCTGATTTCGCCAAACCGAAACGGCTCTCTACCGTCATGATGCTAATTGCTTCATGTGTCTATGTCGGGTTCGCGATTTCAAGCATCATCTGGGAAGTTAAACAATTGATTGGAGGCTAACACGGTTTTTTTAACTATGAAGCCTCTGCCCATTTTTGCCGATGGCAAAATGGATTTCTGGTTAATTGATAGGAGTTTTTACAATGAAACTCGAGAGAAAGACGTTTTTTGAAAAGGAAGGTTATCTTATCGTTGAAGATCTGTTGTCAGCGGAAGAGATTGAGGCATGCCAAGCAGAGATCCACAAGTTGCACCAGTTCGCAGCGGAACAGGAATCCGACACAGAAAAAGAACAGGCAGCGGTTGCACGCCGCCACGTACAACGTGAACCTTTCGCAAAAGACGAGACCCAAGGAAACAACCTACCGGTGTTACGGAAAGCAGAAAATACACGGCAGTATTCCGAAGTATTTCGGAATCTCGCACAGCATCCGAAACTCATCTCGGTCGTCCAAGAACTCACCGAATCCGAGGATCTACTGCTTTTTAGAAGCACGCTGATGTTCAAACCTGCGTTCCACGGTTCCTCACATGGCTTACATCAAGACTCGGCATATTGGCCGATGGAGCCGCCGAACCTTGTTACCGTGAGCATCGCGCTCAACGACGCGACACCGGAGAATGGTTGTTTCAAAGTGATTCCGAAAAGCCATCTGTGGGGCATGCAGTCTTGGGGACACATCGCACGCGAACAGGGTGAGCAACTTACCGATCGGAAAGAGGTTGCAGAACAACAGACGGACGTGCCACTTTCGGCAGGAAGTGCACTGTTCTTCCATAGCCTGATGGTGCACGGTTCCGGCCCTAATACTACGCCGACGCCTCGGAATACAGCACTGTATGCCTACTTCTCGCCGCAAGTCAGATATGTCCCGAAAGACGGGAAACCCGGTGAAAAAACGTTTCCTGTCGTTGCTGGGCTCGGTGGTCAAACGGAACTGACGCTCGTTGCCCAGACTTATGGTAACTCTTAACCCAAGTTGCCATTTGTAAACCCATAGAATTTTCTGTTGAAATCAGATTTGAGTTGCCTTAAAAATTGAATTCGAGTATAATTTGCGACGCTACGACATAATGAGAAATAAAAAATACTTTTATTCATTATGTCCTAATATAACCCAAGTTACTAAGACATTCACAACACTCTGGATTTCAGGAATCTGAACTATGAGCGAGATTACCAAAACTCCTTCGGAAGAAAAAGAGGGTCCCATGCCCGTCGTTAGAAAACCGGACATCGGGAAAATAGAGTTAGTTACGCCTAAACCGCTTGTTGCGTATGATGGACAAGCAGCCAAGCCCCGCAAGAATATCTTTGGGAAATCGGGACGGCAGACGACTCCATCTCGCGAACAACTCGTCCAGTTACTTCTGGAAAATATTGAGGCGTTTTCGGACTCCGAAGCACAATTACTCAGTACAATTTTTGAGTTACAAACGCTGACAGCACAAGAAGTGATGTTGCCATTATCAGAAGCAGTCGTGCTGATAGTGGAGTCATCGTTCTCTGAAGTTCTCACACTCTGTCGCGCTTCCAACTATCATTACATCCCCGTTTATAATGCGCGCGTTGACCAATTGCTCGGAGTCGTTGATGTAATGGAGGTACTTGCAAGCGAGCACGACACCAACGATTTATCGTCATTCGTGCGGGATGTGAATTATGTGCCTGCCCTGAAGTCTGCTACGGATTTATTGAGTGATCTGCGGCAATCTGAGATACCGATCGCGATTGTGGTTAACGAGCACGGCAGTTGTGTCGGGATCGTAGAGTTGATAGATATTTTAGAGCGGATTATAGGCAAGGTCGCGGCTAATCGCAAACGGACTACACCTCACATCGAAAAACTTGGAGTAAACGACTGGCGTATTGATGCACGCATGTTAATTACTGATGCTAATAAAGTCTTAGAGACCCGAATCCCGACAGATCAGTGTGATACGATTGGTGGCTTTGTCCTGATGTTGCTCGGACACTTACCACAAAAAGGTGAGAAAGTTGTGTATGACGACGTTGAATTTAATATAGAAGCAGCTTTCAAGTATGGGATTTCTCAAATTCGGGCTACGAAAAAAACGTAAAAAAGGTTAAGTGAGTCAATTGAAACGTCCGCGCCGTCACATTTTCAAGAGAACCCGCGTCCGAATGTTGATCGTGTGGTATCTCATCCTGCTTGGTGCCATCATCATCCTCATCTGGAAAATGCCAGCGATCGTTTCGCGCTTGTAAAACGATTCGTTCTTGTTGGGTGAATTAGGCAGCTATAAGT
>VXXH01000777.1 GCA_009835515.1 Candidatus Poribacteria bacterium | reverse complement strand
GTTCCAACCCAAGATCTCAAAATTCGACCATTCACTATACTCCTCGTCTGCGTGTTAGTGCCTGCCAACTGTTGGTGGGTATCCGTCTCAATTATGCGTGGTGGCGGAAGTCCAACGCAGGTTTCGCTCTTCTACAATGCCGTTATTACCATTCTAATTTTATTAGGTATCGGGATGCTCTTACGTCGGCTGCATCGCGCTCTGATACTTAACCGTGCAGAGTTGCTGGTTATCTACACTTGCATCTCAGTCGGCGCGGGCCTCGCCGGTGTCGATAGATTTCTCGTGCTCATGCCGATTATCGGACACGCGCACTGGTTTGCGACACCCGAAAATGATTGGGCGAACCTGTTCCATCTCCATATTCCGCAGTGGTTGGCTGTTAGTGATAAGCGTGTTCTCGATGGATATTATAACGGGTTCGCAAGCATCTATGAATCGCGCTACTTAACCGCTTGGCTGCCAGTAATCGTCTGGTGGACGCTCTTTATTGTGGCTATCCACCTCGTGATGCTCTGCCTGAGCCTACTCTTTCGGCGGCAGTGGGTTGAATCGGAGCGGTTGAGTTATCCGATCATCCAGTTGCCGTTTGAGATGACAACTCGGAGTCGGCGATTTTTCCGATCACCGTGGATGTGGCTCGGGCTCTCGATCGGTGTCACCATTGACATCATTAACGGGTTAAATTTTCTGTTCCCTGCCGTTCCGAGTCTCGGCGGCAAGTTATATGACCTGCGGCAAATTTTTACAGAACGTCCGTGGAGCGGGATTGGCTGGAGTCCGCTCGGTGTCTTTCCTTTCGGTATCGGGCTTTCGTTCTTCATACCGTTGGACCTCTCCTTTTCGTGTTGGGCGTTCTGGTTGATATGGCGGGCGGAACGGCTGTTAGGTGTCATTGCGGGGTGGCGCGGGCTGCCGCGCTTCCCTTATGAAGCAGAACAGTCGCACGGTGCATACTTGGGGCTTTGCGTCGTCGCCATCTGGATGAGCAGACGCTACCTGAAAGGAGTGGCACGCCAACTCATATCTCCGAAGGCAGACGAACCGGTTTCATATCGACTCATTGTTATCGGACTGCTCGGTGGTGCAGCATTCATCGTTGGATTCTGTCTCAAGATGGGTATGAACTTTTGGGTCATCATCGTCTATTTTGCGATCTGGTATGCGATTGCAATCGCGATCACGCGCTTGCGTGCGGAACTCGGCTCTCCCGTACACGACCTACATTTTATTGGGCCCGATGAAATGTTACCGCGGCTGTTAGGAATCCGCCGATTAGGCGCGACGAACTTAACAGGGTTCGCCTACCTCTACTGTCTGAATCGCGCCCACCGCTCACACGCCATGCCACACCAACTCGAAGGCTTCAAATTGGCTGAAGGTGCGAATATACCGATCCGACGGTTCGCGTTCATCATGATGTTGGCTTCCGCTTTAGGCGCGCTCGGTTCGTTCTGGGCATACCTGTCCATGTATTATTCGGAAGGCGGTTTCGCAGGGTTCGGACGCGAATCTTTCAACCGATTAGAGACATGGTTAACTTATACCGCGCCGCCAGATGTACCGGCAATCAGTTTCGCGACGTTCGGATTCGGATTGACGCTGCTCCTCGCCGCAATGCGGATGCGCTTCCTCTGGTGGAACCTACACCCTGTCGGCTACGCGATCTCCGGGAGTTGGGCAATCAACCCGATGATAGGCTCAATCTTTGTCGGGTGGCTGCTGAAGTGGCTTGTCCTGAAATACGGAGGTATTCGACTGCACCGAAAAGCCGTTCCGTTCTTCCTCGGTATCGTACTCGGCGAGTTCGTAATTGGATCGTTCTGGAGTCTTCTCGCCGTTGCGCTCGACCAACCGATGTACCGCTTTCTCTTTTAAGGTTGTTATTTTTGCTGTTTATGGTATAATTATAAAAACGCCAAACATGCGAGAAAACACTTGGTCCTAAAACAGAAAATAACACTGATAACAGACGCACATTTGGACTCTGAGACGAAATTGAACAGGCATTCGATTAAATAGGGAATTTTCAAAATGAACGGCACACGGTTTTGGATTTTTTTTATGCTCATTCTCGTTGTAACGTTCTGTGTACCCGCTGTCTTCGCTGAGGACTACACACAATTGAATCTACCCGAAGGAGCAAAAGCGCGGTTTGGTAAAGGTATCATTACTGAAATAGAGTATTCACCCGATGGCGTGCGTCTGGCGGTGGCAGGTAGTATCGGTATTTGGATCTATGATGCCCAAACAGGAAAAGTACTTGACTTACTCAGAGGTCATACCAATCAGGTTAATAGCATCTCGTTTAGTCCGGATGGACGCATGCTTGCAAGTGGCAGTAATGATAGCAGTGTGCGTCTGTGGGAGGTATCAACGGGTAACCAACTCAGCACACTTATAATGGGTAGGGATTGGATCAATAGTGTATGCTTCAGCCCGGGGGGGCGCACGCTTACAAGCGGAAGTAGGGCTGGCTTGCGCCTGTGGGAAGCGTCAACCGGTAACCATCTCTATACCCTCGCAGCAGATAGGAGAGGAGGAAGAATTTATAGCGTATGTTTCAGTCCCGATGGGCAGATGCTTGCAAGTGGCGGTAATGGCAGTGTGCGTCTATGGGAAGTATCAACGGGGAACCAGCTCCGCACGCTCACAGGGCATACGGGTGAGGTCAGGAGTGTAGCGTTTTCTCCCGATGGACAGACGCTTGCGAGTGGTGGAATTGAAGGAGAGGAGGGCTTAGACCCTGGCGTAGTACACCTTTGGGAAGTATCAACAGGGAACCAGCTCCGCACACTCAGAGGACATACGGGTTGGATCTTAGGCATAGCGTTCAGCCCGGATGGTCGCACACTTGCAAGTGGCAGTAATGATAGCAGTGTGCGTCTGTGGGAGGTATCAACGGGGAACCAGCTCCGCACACTCACAGGGCATACGAGCGTGACGTTCAGTCCAGATGGTCACACGCTCGCAACTGGCGGCGATGACCACACAGTGCGTCTGTGGGATGTCAAAACGGGTAAAAACCTCCACACCCTTACAGAACATTTCGTTACGGTCTGGAGGAGTGGGGTTGATGCGGTAGCGTTCAGTCCGAATGGACGCACGCTCCTCAGTCAGAATGATGACGGCTCCATCCGTGTGTGGGATGTTGCAACGCGTACCCACCTTTACACCATTACAGGACAGAGTAGAAACCAGCGCATAGGAAATGATGATTGGCCGTGGCCTGGCAACCGTGGCGAGTGGAGCGTGTATTTCAGTCCAGATGGTGACATGCTCATCAGTGAAAGTAACGGACATGCGACACTTTGGGATGTATCAAGAGATAGGCATATCCGCACATTCAGAGTGGATCTATCTCAAGTTCATAGCGTATGTTTCAGTCCAGATGGACGCACCCTTTCAGGCGGGATTAGTAATGGCAGCATTCACTTGTGGGAAATAACAACTGGCAAAACACTCCGCATCCTCAAAGGAGGTACAGAATCGGTCAATAGTATATCGTTCAGCCCGAATGGTAGTGTTCTCGCAAGTGGAAGTGATGATGGTATCATCCGACTTTGGGAGGTATCAACGGGTAACCAACTCCGCACCCTCAGAGGACATACGGAGGGGATCAAGAGTCTATCCTTCTCCCCCGATAGTAGCATGCTCGTAAGTGGAGGTTGGGATGGCACGGTGCTTCTGTGGGGTACCGCAACTGGCAGAACTCTCCACATCCTCGCAACGGGAATATACGGAATCGGGAGTTTAGCCTTCTCTCCTGATGGACAGGCAATCGCTAGTGGAAGTAGGGATGGCATTAGATTGTGGGAGACACACACCGGCAAGCTGCAGCGAACCTTCACAGGCCATATAGGTAGTGTCAATAGCGTATCGTTCAGCTCAGATAGTAGTATGCTGGCAAGTGGGAGTAGCGATGGCACGGTCCTTGTGTGGGAACTGACACCTGACGCAATCACAAATAATAATACACGTCCTGATAGCGTGGAATGAACCTGTTATAAAACACAAGTCACGGAAAAAGACAATTGGAACTTAAAGAGAAAGCAGCACTCATATCAGAAACATTAGAAGATTTACTCGGCGTGCCAACTCGTGACGGTGCAGGAGATGTGCTGGAATGCCTCATTTTAACGATCTTATCGCAGAATACGACAGATGTGAATCGGGACAAGGGATACGTGAAACTCAAAGAACGTTTCCCGATATGGGAAGACGTTTTGCAAGCGGATGTCAAGACGATAGAGGCGGCAATAAAAATTGCCGGATTGGGAAATCAGAAAAGTCATACCATAAAAAACTTTCTCACATGGTTAAAAAGCGAACACGGACAACTCTCTTTAGAATTCATCCAGGACATGGAAACGGAGGCGGCATTGGAACTTCTGTGTCAGCACAAAGGCATAGGGATCAAAACGGCTTCCGTTACGCTCTCTTTCGCCTGCGGTAGAGAGGTCTTTCCAGTCGATACACATATTTTGCGAATTTCCAAACGTCTTGGACTGATCCCGTCGAATTGCAGCGCAGAGAAAGCGCATCAGGTGCTACCACCAATTGTACCAACGGGGAAGGCGTATCCCTTCCACATGAATTTAATCTATTTTGGCAGGCGCATTTGCAATGCCCGAAAACCGTTATGTGAACGGTGCCCATTGACAGCACACTGTCTCTACTTTAAAGATAACTTTCAGACTTAATAAGTGGTAAATCGGGGCTATAAACCCCTCCTACGATTTATGAGATAGACTGTAGATACATCGGAGCAAGATCATGTTTGACTGGAAACGTTTGTCATGGAAGCACCTATTTGTAGTGCTGTTGGTGTTGCACCTCCTCCCATTATGGATCTTTTCCTATTTCCCTTCTCAAGACGGCGTGAGCCACGTCTACAACGCTAAGGTTTTGAAGGAGTATGCCTACCACGAAAACTATAAGATGCGGGATGCCTGGCAGCTGAACATCACGATCTTTCCGAACTGGTTGTCCCATATTATGCTGATGGTGCTCCTCTATGTATTTCCTCCTGTCATTGCCGAAAAGGTTTTTCTTTCAATAGCGATAGGCATGGTCCCAATCGCTTTCTTTTATTTCCTCAAGGCTGTCCACAAAGGTCGAGAAGGAAAGTTTGTGTACGCTTGGCTCGGTTTTCCTTTCGCCTACAATTACCTGCTCTACATGGGATTTTATAACTTCCAATTGAGCATCTCGTTTTTCTTCTTCAGTTTCGGTTTCTGGTGGAAACATAAAGACGATATGCAGGCAAAGCACCTCGTCGTGCTTTATATATTGCTGCTGCTCACCTATCTGTCGCACATTGCCTCTTATGGTCTTATCGTTTTAGGGATCTCTATAGCCGGGGGATGTATATGGGGGGGTAGAGCATTAGCAGCAGCGTGGCGCGAACGGCATGCCGGATGGCATCAAGAATTCATCATGCGTCTCAAACCGTTTTTGCACTTCTTTCTCTATATGATTCCAATATATTTCGTGCTGATGGAGTACTATCTACAGAGTCTCAAACAGCACCAAGAGGGTAGCCACCGTGGTATGAAGTGGATTTGGGAATACTTTTTGGGCGTTAAATCCATCGTCTACTTCACCGACTGGCATATTCCCGTTAATTATCTTCTCCTCGTCATATTAGGTATCGGCATTATTATTTCTATCTATTATCGCGTCCGCCGCAATGAATGGGTAAAACAGACGGATGTTTTCTTGTTAATTGCGATTGTGTTTACCTACATGTTCGTTAGAGCCCCGTGGGGTTATGGTCCGGGCGGTTGGATTAACGATAGGATCCATCTCTATATTCTGTTGATGTTGGCACCTTGGTTGGCACTGGACATGGGTAAGATCACTCGCGGCGTTATCGCAGCGTGTCTCATCGTTTTCAGTTTGCTCCACTTTGGCAGAACGGCTTATGACCATGGACGTATCGCCCCAGAGATTGCCGAACTTGTCTCCGGTGCACATCTGATAGAGCCGCATACCTCGTTTAGACATCGCAGTCCAGATTGGCATAAATCAGATGCCTTGGGGAGAGTTGAATATGTCACACCGTTTGTACACTCCGTCGCTTTCTATGGTGTATACGCCGATGATGTGGCGCATCTCCTGAACTATGAAGCCAACTATAACTATTTTCCAGTAAACCGCAACAATTACAAGAGCGTGGAATTAAATTATATCAACGACGATTATATGGTTGCTTGGTTTTACCCGGAATCTGAGAAATTTGCAGATCTTACACCGAACTACGATATCATCCACGAAACGAAAAACCTCAAACTCTTCAAAAGAAGACAAGCACCGGAGCCGATGCTTGATCTCTGGGATAAGACGGAATCCGGGAACCTTATTATCCGTTTTGATATGCAACCCAACAACGGTGAAACGGCACCGAATCACCATCCTATCGGACCGAGGACGATGTACGAGACAGGTAAATTCGGGTGGGATACGGAGTGGAATCACAAGGACCCAAGAACCGATGCTCGGAGAATATCGCCTCGCCAAGCCTCCCAAGGACCAAAAGGTTCAGGTCCCCTGGCAAGAGATATTGTCTGGGGCACAGAAGACGCTGCTTTCAAACTGGATCTACCCAACGGAAAATATCGCATAACCAACGTCTTCCAGAGCGCGGAGGGTGCAACACACGAAGTCAACTTGCTGGCGAACGGAAAACCTATTGTCCGAAACCTTACTGTCCCCGCGGGGAATAAAAAAGTCGAAGAAGTTGATACAGTTGAGGTAACAAACGGTTACCTTATCCAAGTCATTTTCACACCGAAACTGCGGATCAGGACAGATGCCAAACACAACCACTGGATATGGAACGGCTTTACAGTCGAACAAATCTTTTAAACTATTTTTTAAATTATTAAGGTCGCTCGGTTTTGCCCGTTGTCCAAAACCGAATCCCTGATTAAGAGTTCGTTTTGGGCAACCAGACAATCAACTGTACTCTTGACAAAAACTTCACACTTACATAGACCTTCTATTTCTCGACAACGCAGAAAAATGAGCAAGGAGACGTTAGCAAAAAATGATTAAACCACATGGAGCCGAAACCTTACAACCGCTCTACGTTTCGGATGATGCCCAACGTGCCGAGTTGACCAGAGAGGCAGCGGAACTTCCGTCTGTCTTACTTTCTTCGGGTGCCGCTGCATCAGCCGTCATGCTCGCATCAGGTTACTTTACACCGCTCACGGGCTATATGAACATCGCCGAAGCGACAAGCGTCGCTGCAGATATGAAACTGCCGAACGGACTCTTCTGGCCCGTTCCTGTGATGAACATCGTTCCGTCTGAACAACTGACCGATGCGGTAAAGAATGCCGACAGAATTGCGCTACGCGATCCGAACGTTGATGGTAACCCCCCACTCGCGATTATGAAGGTTTCGGCGATTGAAACACTCTCAACAGAGCAGAAACAACTCCTCATTGAAAAGACTTTTGGAACTACCGATCCGGAACATCCGGGTGTCCCTGCTTTCGCCGACGTTGGAGATAACGTCCTTTCAGGTCCGATCCAAGTGCTGAGCTATTCTTACTTCCGCGAAGATTTCCCGGACACATTTCGTACAGCCGTTGAAATTCGCGAAGATATCGCTGCGCGCGGGTGGGATACAGTGGTTGCTTTCCAGACACGGAATCCGATGCACCGTGCCCATGAGGGACTCTGCAAAATCGCACAAGAGGCAGTCAATGCAGATGGTATCCTGATTCACATGCTGCTCGGTAAGTTAAAGCCTGGGGACATTCCCGCTGCTGTTCGTGATGCTTGCATCCGGACGATGGTGGAACACTATTTCCCTGAAAATACCGTCTCTATCACCGGTTACGGGTTCGATATGCTCTATGCTGGACCGAGAGAGGCACTCCTCCATGCCGTTTTCCGTCAGAATTGCGGTGCGTCGCACTTCATCGTCGGACGCGACCACGCAGGCGCAGGTGACTACTACGGCGCATTCGATGCACAGGAGATTTTCGACACAATCCCTGAAGACGCGCTCGAAATCGGTATCTTCCGTGGTAATTTCACCGTATGGAGCAAAAAGCGCAATGAAATCGTCATGATGAGCGACTCCCCGCACGATGCAGACGACTACTTCAGCATCTCTGGGACACAATTGCGTGAGATGCTCGCCGCTGGCGAACCACCCCCACCAGAAATCGCACGCCCCGAAGTCGCTGATATTTTGATGGAATACTACCAGAGTGAGGCAAACGCTTAATTGATTCTGTCTGAAGGCGGGATTGCTAAAGGCGAATTGTGATGAAATTATGGTTGTCCAACGCTGTGAGGTAGTTGAAGAGTCAGCTTCAGTTGTCAACATCAGTTACAATAGGTGTTGGTTCAGCAAAATTCTTTCTTAACTGAGAACCGAAAACCGAGAATTATTATAGTGGAAGCCATTCAATATCACAAAAGCATCCCTCGTTAC
>VXXH01000745.1 GCA_009835515.1 Candidatus Poribacteria bacterium | reverse complement strand
GCACAAGATATGGTTGCAGATACCATGCCGTCAGCTGATGCCACCATGGATGAGACTATGACCGACATAGAAAAGGTTCCAGTGAGTTTAGTCTGGTTAGTTGATTACCCAGAGGGAGCAAAGGATGTGTATCTTGAATGGATTGCGTCCGTTGCACCGACACTGCAAGCCCCCGCAGAAGTCAATCGGATAAGATCTTACGACAATCTTGAAGAGACGACGCCACATCGGTTTGTTGAGTTTGCATTTGATAGTTTTGTTGATGCGATGACATATATGAATCGTCCAGAAATAGCTGCCGTTTTTGAAGACCTGCCCAATCACGCAACTCAAGTGAGCGCACACACGTTTATTGAGCGTTCTGACTACGCGAAAACCGAGGCAGACGATTGGCCAATTAAAGGTATTATTTTTGTTGACTATCCTCTTGGTGGGAAAGCAGCATATCTGGAATGGGTCGCTTCCGTTTCTTCTACATTGGTCGAGCCCACTCAAGTAAAGGCGGTATCCTCTTACGACAACTATAATGGTGAATCTCCACATCGGCTTGTTACGTTAGAGTTTGCCAACCAAGCGGATGTCGAGGCTTATGAAGAATTGGAAGCTATAATGGCGATTGAGGCTGAACTTGATGTCCAAGCAGGCAGCTGGGTGCTGCATACATTTGAGTTACGGTCAGATTACATCAACGAATAGGACTCTACAGTTGCCTTTTTTTTTCGAGGCGCGCTTTCCGGGCGCGCCTCTTTTTTCTTCCATCTCACCGTGCAGGTCCTGGACCGCTGTATTCCCTACCGAACGACAAACTGTGCGGCTCTTCAAAGGGTCGGAATGGCACCATGTCCGCGATTTCCTGAAGCCGTTCTAATACCTCCGGGGGCAATGGCCCCGCTTCAACCGCGCGGACATTCTGTTCGACTTCCTCTACAGATTTCGCTCCCACTAACACCGTAGAAATATCAGGATTGGATATAATCGTACGGATACCTGCCTCTGGAAGCGAGAGTTCGACTTCATCCAAAAACTGATAGAGTGCCTTGAACTGCTCCTGACGCGGACGGCTAAGCCACCATGCCCCCGTTTCTACTTCGGCGTGACGGCGGGACAATGCGCCCTGTTGTAAGGGAGCACCGATGACAATTCCCATATTCTGTCGTTTGGCTTCTGGAAAGATTGAGATTGCCGCTTCACGCCAGAGTAGACTATAATTCTGCGCTGCCAGCACCACATCGTAGACCCCTGTTGCCATGATTGCCGGTAATTGGTGTGCGGTTGTGCCGCCTAATCCTGTGAAACGGACAACTCCTTCCGCTTTAAGTTCTGCCAACAGTTCACAGACCGGTCCATCAAATGTCTCGTGGCTTGTCCACCAATCATATTGTCCGGGGCGATCGGGTTCATGCACCATCAAAATATCAATCATATCCCTTTTCAGTAAGCGTAAACTCTCTTCAACCGACCGACGCAAAAGTTGTTTATCCTTTGGATCGAAGGGTTGTGGTCTACCACCGATTTTCGTAGAAAGATAGTGCGTTTGCAGCACCCCATCTAAAGCCTCTCCAACGACCTCTTCACTGTTTCCATAGCTCGGTGCGGTATCAACGTAGTTGACACCGAGTTCCAAAGCACGTCGGATAGCATTATGTCCGTCAGCGCGGTTCCTACCGCCAGCCGTTGAGACAAAGAGACCGCCCATTCCTAAGACGCTTACTTCAAGCCCTGTCCGCCCTAAAATTCGCTTTTCCACAGCTGCTCCTCTGGTTATTTTGTAAAGTTGGTATTCTAATAAAACCGAGTTTACAATAAATTCCACCGAGGGTCAACACTAAAATCGGTCGCTATTGCAACAAGAATTTTACTCTATGGCTTCTGCTACGGTAACAAGGTCAAGGATATTGACAACCCCATCGCCGTTAACATCAGCGGCAGCTCCTTCTCCGACATGTCCAAGGCGAGCAGCAACAAACGTTAAATCGTCAATATTGACACTGCCATCGCCGTTGACATCTTCAGGCATTTCAGACTGAGTTTCCCACAAAACAATCGTGCCATCTCCACCGCCGCTGGCGAGCGTACGGCCATCTGGTGAAAACGCAACCGAATTGACCTCATACTTATGTCCCGTGAAAATGGTGTGATCTTGACCTGTCTGTGAATTCCATAACCGAACGGTGCCATCTCCATCACCGCTGGCAAGTGTTTTTCCATCCAGCGAAAATGCAACCGAAGTTACGCCATCTATATGTCCATGAAAGGTTTTTCTGAGCATCATAGTCTCTGTATCCCATAACCGAATTGTGTCATCCCAACTCCCGCTGGCGAGCGTGCGCCCATCTGGTGAAAATGCTAAGGTATCAACAGCTTCTTTATGCCCGATGAGAGTCGTTTTTAGTTGTGTCGTAGAGACATCCCATAACAAAATGGCACCTTCGCTACTGCCGCTGGCGAGTGTTAAACCATCTGGCGAGAATGCTAAAGCGTAAAAACTTGTGCGATGCGCATCAAGGACTGCGCTGCTCTGTGCAGTATTCCGGTCTTGAATCGTGCGCGTATCCCATAACCGGATCGTACCGTCAAATCTGCCACTCGCAAACGTCTCTCCGTTGGGTGAAAACGCAATGGCCCCATACCAATTTTGATACCTCGCGTGAAGTTCTCCGGTGTGCGCACCCCATATTAACACCTCCTCTGAACTACCACTAACGAGCAGCTGTCCATCCGGTGAGAACGTAAGCCCCCAAACGTGGAACGCATCGGCTTCAAGCGTAGTGTGAGACTGTTGGGTCTTCATATCCCATAATTGAATTGCGTGGTTTGAACTACCGCTCGCCAAGGTGCTCCCATCCGGTGAAAACGCAATAACACTAACCCAATTCAGATGTTCTCGGAGCGTAGTGCGATTCTCACCAGTTTCCAGATCCCATACCCGAAGTGTGCCATTTCCGCTCCCACTGATCAGCGTTTTTCCGTCCGGAGAGAACGCTAACGCGTCAACAAACCATGTATGCCCTATAAAAATTGTGAGGGGTTCGCCCGTTTGCGCGTTCCACAATTCAATTAAGTAATCCGACCAACCACTGCTACTGACAAGCATTCTCCCATCAGGTGAAAACGCAATAGTATCCACCGATTCTGCAGTTGTGAAGGTACGTAGGAATTGACCTGTGTTTGTGTCCCACAATTCAATCTTCCCAATGTTCCTGTGTGCCATAGCAAGCATTTTCCCATCTGGTGAGAATACAACATCTGCATATTTGTTCAGTTTCACATCAACAGACGTATGTTGTTCCGTCAGCACATTCCAGACTCGCATCGTTCCATCCTGGCTTGCACTCCGCAATTTGCTCCCATCTTGGACAAACGCAATGGCCTTTATTGAACCGGTGTGTCCGCTAAGAACCGTTTGCTGTACACCGGTTTCGGTGTCCCACAACAGGATTTCGTTAGCATTCGCGATGGCAAGCGTTTTACCATCCGGCGAGAACACAAGCGCCTTAACATTATTCACATATCCTGTTAGGGTAACACGGAGCTGCCCGGTGTAAACATCCCACAACCGAACCGGATCATCCCAACTTGCACTTGCAAGTGTTTTTCCATCCGGAGAGAAGGCTATCACAGAAATTTCTTCCCACGTATGTCCAGTAAGTAAGGCTGTTTCTTTAAAAGTGTGTGCATCGTAGAGCCAAATCCCGATCGTACTCACTACGGCGAAATGAGCACCATCTGGGGCATACGTGATGTCAACTATGCTACCTTTACCGAGTCGTGCTATCGCGCCCTCAGGCAAATTCCATTGCGAGGAATTCTGTGCGAAACTGTTCGGCAAAAAGCATATAGAAATCAGCAACAACGCGAAAATAAAAGATGTTTTCTGTTTCACACGCGGAGTGCCTCCTTTTCAAGTGATGAACGCTTATCATAACGGATGCAATTTATATGCCAACACCCGAACCGCTGAATATACTATTATTTCCAACTTCAAAACAGAGAACCTGCACAAAAATGGGCAATCCCACTTTTATACTGCACGGTATAGGGCATCCACACGCCACAAATGCATAATATGTTTGACAAAGTCCGACCCATGTGCTAAATTGGCTATCAACGGCTATTCAAACTATTTCACGGTTAAATTTGAAACCTGTAGATAATAGGAGAGTCAACTCATGAGCGATCTACAGTTACAACAGTATCTTTTTGACGTGCAAGGCTACCTCGTCATCGAAAATGTCTTGAATCCAGACGAACTCGCAGCCCTCAATGAACGCATTGACGCGCAACAACTGCCCACACCCGGAAAGGTCCAAAGATTTGGGAGCGCGCCAGATGGATCCGGTTTTCTGCAGTGGGGAAAACCGTTTTGCAATCTGCTTGACCACCCCAAGATTATGCCGATACTCCAATTCCGGTTAGGTGACTGCTTTCGGCTCGACCGGATTTACGGTATGTATATGGAGAATGGTATGCCGAGAGGTGGACTGCACGCCGATTACGGTGCAACATCACCAACAGCAAAAGCACACCCCGGTGAATACTATTCATTCCGAGACAACGAGATCCCCAACGGGTTCGTCGTTGTGACATGGAATCTCGCGGATACTGGCCCCGAACATGGAGGGTTTTGCTGTATTCCGGGCAGCCACAAAAGCAATTATAAGTTGCCACAACAGATAGCAGCTTCACCCGAAAATGCGCATTGTGTCGTTATTCCGAAAGCCCCCGCGGGTTCAGCAATTCTATTTACCGAGGCATTGACACACGGCACCGCGGCGTGGAACGGAAAACATCAACGCCGGTCACTGCTCTACAAATATTGTGTCTCACATATCGCCTGGACTTCACGGCGTGTTGCAATACCAGAGGATATAGCATTAACGGAGCGTCAAAAGATCCTCTTCCGTGAACCCGCCGATCCGTATCGTCACTTTCCATCGCTATTCGACGCAGCATAATAGATACGGTAGGGACGTACCCTCCGCATCGCGACTGCTTGATATAGGATACAGAGAACCGAGAACTATATGCCAAGTTTCAGAAAAGAACAGTTACAAAAGATCACTGCCGACATTTTTGAAGCCGGAGGTGTTCCGAGTAATGAGGCGGCGATTATCGCCGAACTGCTCGTCGCTTCAAACCTCGCGGGGCATGATTCACACGGCGTTATCCGCATTCCGCAGTATATGGGTCTCATAGCATCTGGGCTCATTCAGCCTGGGGTGCCCATAGAGATTGAACGTGAATCCGCTTCACATGCCCTCATTAACGGCAATTGGGGGTTCGGACACGTCATCGCACAGAAAGCGATGTCGCTCGCGATTGAGAAGGCGAAATCAAGCACGGTTAGTGCAATCAGTGTCTACAATTGCAATCATATCGGTCGGATCGGAAGCTACCCGATGATGGCAGCCGAAGCCGGTATGATAGGCATCACGATGGTGAACGCTGGTGGGACTGCGTTGTACGTTGCTCCTTTCGGTGGACGAGACGGACGATTGGCAACAAATCCCATTGCAATCGCCACACCGACACGCGAAGGCCAGCCGATTCTGCTTGACATTACAAGCAGCGTTGTTGCACAGGGTAAGATTCGGGTTGCGGTGAATCGCGGGGAATCTGTGCCACTCGGTTGGCTCATGAACAGCGAAGGTGAACCGACATCGAACCCACAAGACTTGCTGGCATCTCCGCCGGGGGCATTGTTACCCCTCGGCGGGATCGTCGGACACAAGGGGTACGCCCTTGGTCTGATGATTGATATTTTGGGGGGTGCGTTGTCTGGCGCGGGCTGTAGTGGATCAGGAAACACGCGGCTCCAGAATGGTGTCTTGATGATTGTACTGGACATCGCCAATTTTACGCCACTTGACGATTTTTATGACCATGTTGACGGACTCGTCGCACACGTGAAAGCCTCGCCGACTGCACCGGGATTCGAGGAAATTTTGACACCGGGTGAGATTGAGGCACGCCAAACGGAGCATCGTTTATGCGAGGGGATCCCTATCGACGATGAAACGTGGCGACAGATTCAAGAAACTGCAGCGGAGGTCGGGATACCCGAACTTGAGTTTTGAGACAATTGAAACCGCCCGTTCAAGCTATTATCTTTGACTTTGACTATACGCTGGCAGACTCTTCAGAGGGGGTCATTGAATGTATCAACTTCGCGCTTGGTAGACTCGGTCTTCCACTCGCTGCGGATGATGAGATTCGGAAGACAATCGGTCTATCACTACCCGATGCCCTGGTGATGTTAGTTGGGAAGGAATACGTCCAGCACACTGATGCGTTTACACGACTGTTCGTTGAACGCGCTGATGAAGTGATGACTGACATGACAGAACTTTTCGACATTGTTCCAGAGACCGTCGCAGCGTTGCGGAAGTTGAGCATTCGACTCGGTATTGTTACACTGAAGTATCGTTACCGGATCGAATCGGTTCTCAGACGGGAGCAGCTGACGGACGCGTTTGAAGTCATCATCGGTTTTGAAGATGTGTCTGATCAGAAACCGAACCCAACGGGTTTGCTGACAGCAGTTGAAAGATTGGAATGTGTCCGCCAAAATTGCTTCTATGTTGGAGATAGCGTAACCGATGCCAAAACCGCACAGCAGGCTAATATAGACTTTATCGCTGTGCTGTCGGGTGTCACGCCACGAGCAGTTTTCGAGGATTATGACGTTTATGCTGTTCTTAAAGATGTGTCTGAGTTGCTAAATTTAGAGTCGGTGCGAAGATAGCAACGCCGTTAACAACCAAACAACATCGTATAACACGAAGACCTTCTGTTTCGCAGCATCGGTGGGTCTCCGAAACCTCGAACTCTGGGTCATCTATAGTAAAAGGGGGTGCTAATAATGCAAAATGGACAGATCACTATCGGTGAGTACCTTCTGAGAAAATTGCAATATTACGGTATTGATCACATTTTTGGCGTTCCCGGTGATTATGTAGTGCAGTTTTTCGATATGATCGAGGAAAGCCCTATCCAACACATAGGTACGACACGCGAAGAAACTGCCGGGTTTGCTGCAGATGCCTATGCCCGGACAAAAGGCATCGGAGCTGCATGTGTGACGTATGGGGTTGGTGGGCTATCGATGATCAACGCTGTTACTGCCGCCTACGCTGAAAAATCACCTCTCATTGTGATTAGCGGAAGCCCGGGGATAGAAGAGCGTGACACAGAGGGACTTTTGCACCATAAAGGTAAGGATTTCTACACACAACAACGTATTTATGACGAGATAACCGTCGCATCCGCGCTCCTTGATGAACCCTTTACCGCCTTTAACGAGATAGATAGAGTACTCGACGCTGTGTATTGGCACAAGCGTCCGGGCTACATTGAACTGCCACGGGATAGAGTAGGTATGCTCGGAACACTCTTCCAACGTCCTTCAACGAGAGACCGCCAGAGTGACCCGGAGACATTAGAGGCTGCCTTAGCAAATGCAATTGCCTTCATAAATCAGAGCGAAAATCCTGTCATTTTGGCAGGTGCGGAACTCCACAGATTCGGCTACCAAAACAAATTACTCCAGCTTGCCGAAGAAAAACAGTTTCCCGTGGTGACAACGCTGCTGGGCAAATCGGTAATGCCAGAGGCTCATCCGCTCTACTTAGGTATTTACGGCGGCGCGATGAGCAGGGAAGAAATCACAGTACTCGTTGAATCTTCCGATTGTCTTATTACCCTCGGTGCATTTATGACCGATGTCAACCTCGTCATCTACACGGCAAACTTGGAGCGCAGTCGCCGGGTATACGCAACCTCGGATAAAATTTCGGTCGGCTACTCTACCTATGAAAATGTCACCTTTGAAGATTTTATTGATGGATTGTATTCTCCGGAACTCCATGAACGGGGGAACATAGATTTGGAGTGGGTCATGGAAGTGCCAGAACCTTTCAAGATGATGCCCGACGAGCCGCTTACCATGCGACGCCTGTTCCAACACCTAAATCTCCTGCTGTCTGAAGACATGACAGTTATCCCTGACATCGGTGACAGCCTCTGGGCGGCTTTAGACTTACGGCTTCCGGCACGTACCGATTTTATTGCGCTTGCCTACTACACCTCAATGGGGTTTGCAGTTCCCGCCGCAATCGGTGCCCAACTCGGCAGACCCACAGCCCGACCCCTTGTCATCGTAGGCGATGGGGCATTTCAAATGACCGGGACCGAACTCTCAACGACTATTCGCTATGGGCTTAATCCGATTGTTCTGATTTTAAACAACCAGGGATACGGCACCATCCGTCCCTTTATTGAGGGTCCCTTTAACGATATAGAAAATTGGAACTACACCCATGTACCGAAACTCTTTGGCGCAGGACGCGCATTTGCTGTCCGTACGGAAGGCGAATTTGATACTGCCATGAAAGCAGCACTTGCTGAAACACAACATTTTGTCTTGATTGAGGCGGAACTTGACAAATTGGACATTTCGCCCGCACTTATGC
>VXXH01000571.1 GCA_009835515.1 Candidatus Poribacteria bacterium | reverse complement strand
TAACTATAGTAAAGTTAAGAATTAATAGGACACTCTGCACCGGTTCGGTTAGGAATGCAGGTCGCATGAATCAACGGTATGAAGGTTCCTTATGGGCATTCCCCGGGGCGAGTCCGCCGCAAATAGCGGATTTTCGCGGATTACGCGGATTACGCGGATTACGCGGATTTTAGGATTAATGGGAAAATAACGGTGTATGAAATTTCATAGGATTCATAGTAAGGTACCGAATGTGGTACGAATGAACCTGTCCAAAAGGCAGGCACCGTTTAGGTTTTCAGCCCTTTCGCAGCATCATCACTTTTTCGGTGTTCCTATGAATCTTTGGATTTTGAAGATGTTAGTTACGCCTCGCTAACCCAGTTGTGACGTGGGTTTTGCGGCACTTTAAGTTTGGGGCGGTTCGGATGGGTTACTATGAAATTTTTCTGTAGTTTGAAAACATTGGTGAGAAGCAACAAGTCGTTATTCTTCAGACCGGTTCAAGGCAACCCAGTCGAGTGCCTTTTTTTGGATGTCCACTGCCTGCGTCAACCTGCCAGCGAGTTGCTCAAGTTGCACAATGCGTTCCGTAGAGGCATCGGACTGCTTACGATTGGATTCAAAGAGGGTCGCCGCATTTTCAAGGAGTTGGCGTTTCCATGTGGAGACTTGGTTTTCGCTGAGGTTATAGCGTCTACAGAGTTCCGCTTGTGAAGTTTCACCGCGGAGGGCCTCAAGCACAACCTCTGCTTTAAACTTAGGTGTGAATTTTCTGCGTTTCGCCATCGGAATGCTCCTTTCAGTTAGATTGTCATTGTAGCACAATCTTATATTAGGGAGTGGTCTAAATTTCCGGTGGCAGTACAGATAGAACATGGAGAAAAAGTTAATTCAGCAGGTGTGATTGGCCGTCCAAGTGCCTTTTCTATTTCGGAATATACATCTTTGGTCGCGATATCCTGAATTTGCTTGTGGTATTCTAACTTAATTCCATCAGGTTGTTTTCTTTTTAATGTGATTGAGATTGCAATATCATTTAGTTTAGTAATTTGGGCAGCCATGAGTTCTGGGTTTTGCTCTTTGAGTTGTGCTAATACTTTTTGCGTCGATTTTTGGATAGCAGATTTAAACTCGGCATGCTCCTGTTCAAGCTCTTCCTCTAACTTCTCAATCGGAAATTTTGGAAATTCAGGTGTTGTAAATAAATTATTCATTGTAGCCTCCTATTATAGTTCAATATCTTTATGTGACGTTTTAAACGTCACCATAGGTGTCAATTTAGGGATTTTTCACGGTATTTTGTAGGAACATCTCTACAAATGCCGCCCCTCTGGGGCTTAGGTCTTTGGACGATGCACATTTCTACACAAATGCCGTTCCTACGGAACTCAAGAGGACTTTGAAGCCTTCAGGGTTTCCGCGTAGAATCCGGTTCGGTTGGAATGCAGGTCGCATTTGGGTGTGTACACCGCAAAACCGAACCTACCGGCCTGGGGGTCGCGACGGTTATTTTTCTTAAATTGACACCTATGGTGACGTTTTAAACGTCACCATAGGTGTCAATTTAGCGGTAATCCATGCCATTCTCGCCCTATTAAGTCTGAACTCTGATTGCTTTGATTCCTGTGATTACCATGATAACCTGAGTTTGATAAACGCATATTGTACCGCAAACTTCCCAGTTTGCGCCCATAGCACACAAACTGGGAAGTTTGTGCTACATAGTCCCGTAGGTTGGGTTGAGCCGTAAAACCACCTATGTTTATACAAGAAATAACACCTTGCCATGAAGCACCAATACAAACAGATACAGCGAAACCCAACACACAAAACCGTCTCTGTATCATAATCCGTTGGGTTCTCTCGGTTTGTGCGGATTTCAGGTTTCTCGGTCCCCTTGAAGATTCTGGGTTGGAGACGGTTTTAGTCGGCATCCGTTCTACCCAACCTACGGGACTTATAGGTCTGAACTCTGATTGCCGTGATTTTTCTCATTACCATGATAAGATCTCTGATGGAAAATAAGATACTGATTGTGGGGTTGAAGCTTCTATAAAGATAGTGTCCCAGCGGAACTGCTGAGTCGTCAGGACTCGGTTTTCAGTTTTCAGTTGCTTGTGATCGGCGCTCTTATCATGCGAATCAGAGAAATCAGAGAAATCACAGTTCAGAACGCAACAATTGAACTTCATGAAACCCTGAAGAAACACCCAAGCAAAAACCCTGCAGTGATTATACGGAAAACGTTTGAATTCTTTCATCCAACATGCTATGATATTAGCGACGTGGAAAGAAGGTATCAATTCCGGCTTCAATGTCTTCAATTGGATGCCCGTATTGTTGCTGATAACTTTCGTGGGTGCCACGCTCTGTTTCAGTGAGTTCGGTGAGCGGAAAGGCGATCGTTTCCTTACTGCGCTTGCCAGATTCGCCCATTGCGATGTTCATCTCTTGGTCCTGTCTACCGAGTGCTGCGCCGTATTCGGGTTCCGAATCGTTAAGTACAGCCGTAGCGATACTGAGCAATTCATCTGCGACTGCGATCTGCCCTTCGGAAAGTGGGTAGTTTTTAAGTGGGTTTTCCCAAGTGACAGTCTGGTCTGGCAGTTCCAATGAGATATTCTCAATGACGTTAGTACCATCCACATCAATTGTGGTGCGCTTCGGCTTGTAAGCGATACCTTTTGCACCAGATTGTAGTTCATCGGCGGGTGTCACATAGATATCTTCACCGACGATAGTGCCTTTGCTACCGTCAATCTGCGAAATCCCGGTTTGCCCGCGTCCCAAGGAACGGGCATGGATGACATTGGAGTACACCATCAGAGCAGTTGCGTTGTTGTCGAATTCAATAAAACCGAGGCTCCACCTTTCGCTGGTGTGATGACGTTTCATCCTGTCAATGATCGGAATTACAGGTGTTGTTTGCGTAATACCGAGTGCTGACTTCGGTTCACCACCGGCACGGAGCCGGAGCATACTCATGCCGTGATAACCACCTTCATAAAAGATGCGGTAGATACGAGCGACCTCGCCGATCACATCTGCTCGGATCACCTCGGATAAAAACCGTTCGCGTGGTGCCCGATAATAGTTTTCAGCTATCTCAAGTTTGACATTATTCGCCTTGGCACTTTCAATCATCAGATCCGCTGTCGGGAGTGTAACAGCAATAGGGGTTTCACAGAGAATGTGAACGCCAGCATCCGCCATAAAGCATGCGATTGCGTGGTGTGCGACACCCGGCACGGTAATATCAACGACATCCAGTTCTTCTTGGGCGACGAGGTCGCGGACATTGGTGTAAGGGGTCGCGCCGTATTCTTTGGCATAGCGGGCTGCGGTCTCTTCGTCTATATCGCAAATCGCGACGAGGTTGTAAATATCTTTGAGTTTCGCAATAACGGGTAAATGGGCACCGCCGCCGCGTCGTCCTGCGCCAATTAAAGCAATATTGAGTTTGGACATGGAAGTCTCCTTAATTATCAGAAGCACTCAGTTATCAGTTGTACTGAAAATATCACCTTTACGAAAATGTGTCAACGAAAATAGTTATCGGTTTTCAGTTGTCAGTAGATAAATGTGAAGCGTCTATTGTCTGAACTGGAATTTGCCGGCCGGATTAAAGGAAAGGCATTTCTGAAATCGTGTTAAAGAAACATGTTAGCCGTCATCGTTAAAGAACTCCGTTGCTATACCAATATCAGCAAATACCGCCGTATGCAGTTAGTAATTTTATGTGGATTCGCACTGCTGCTGTTCGTTGGAATAGTTGAATTCTATGCGAATCAAACGCTTGATGTCGGACAACAGGCTTATAAACTCTGCATGATTTTCCTCTTTATTTCGCAATTTTGGGTGCCAAGGCATGCAGTCGAGGCTTGGCATATAGATAGAAATGGAGCGAATGGAGCCTTACTTACGTTGTCACCATTGGCAAGCTGGAAAATCTTGGCAGGTAAATTGAGTGCGGTTGTGCTTTGGACAATGTGGGGTATCTGGTTAACGCTTCCACTGTTTGCGCTCTCAAGTTACACAGGCGGCTTTGCGGTTTCGCCATTGGCGAGATGCGGTGCGGTATTATTGGTGAGTTCCATCTTTTTCGCCCTGATCGGTATCGGTTTTGCGTTACGTAATCCTCCACTTCAGGCAAAAAGTATCAGTTACGGATTGGTGTTGTTGTTAACTTTTCTGCCCCTAATTCCGATTCCGTTATTTGACGCAATTCCGGTGTTAGATGTGGTGAGTCCACTGTGTGTAGTGTTGTCAATTTTGAGTGGGAATCCAACGCACCTATGGCTGTGGAATATCGGACTATTTTGTGCCCTATCCGTGCTGATTTTCCCAGTTTTAGTTAGGTTTTGTCATATCTGAAATTATAGGTAAAGTAATGTTCCCGTAGGCATGGTTAGAAACTGCGCTTACCAAATGACGGTTGTAGAGATTCCAATATATACTGTAAAAGATATGGCGAACACATCAAAATATCCCTCAAATCCGCAAGAAACATTGCAGTCTGGGCACCCGGGTGTTACTGTTCGCGCTATTCTGATCGGCATCATTCTTATTCCACCGAATACCTATTTTATTATGGCGAACCATCTGCGTTACCGGAGTACACTGCCGACGACGATGTCGCTAATTTACAACGTAGTGGTGACGCTGGTGGTGCTGACCTGCCTAAATTTTCTGGTCAAACGGCTGCTGCCGCGCTTCGCGCTCCGCCAGGGAGAATTGCTCACGATCTACGTCATTCTCTCAATCTCTTCGGCGATCGCGGGACACGATATGATGCAGACCCTTGTGCCTGTGATTCCAAACGGCTTCTGGTTTGCCACCGCTGAAAACGAGTGGCAACAACTCTTCTGGCGGTATCTGCCAAGCTGGATGACACTCAGCGATTTGTCCGTCTTACAAGATTTCTACGACGGGGAAGCCTCTTTTTACTCGACGCGGTATCTGGCGGCTTGGTGGGAACCGGTTTTATGGTGGACGCTCTTTCTGTCCGTGCTGATATGGGTGATGATATGCATCGACCTATTGCTTCGGAAGCAGTGGATCGAAAGGGAACGGCTCACCTATCCGATCGTCCGTTTGCCAATAGAGATGACGTATACAGACGGACGGCTCTTGAAAAACAAGATGCTGTGGGCAGGCTTCGCGATTGCAGCGAGCATTGAACTGATTAACGGCATCCACGCGTTCTTTCCAACGTTCCCAGAGATACCGGTCCGCAAGGTAGACCTTAGCATCTATTTCACTGAAAAGCCGTGGAGCGCAATCGGCTGGACCCCCGTTTATATCCTGTCATTCGGTGTAGGACTTGCCTTTTTAATGCCGTTAGAGATGTCCTTTTCGCTTTGGTTCTTTTACTTCTTCTGGAAAGGTGAGCGCATCTTGGGAAGTGCGCTGGGGTTACAGGCTTTGCCGGGATTTCCGTACGATGGCCCGCAAGGGGTAGGGGCGTATCTGGGGATCGCCTGTTTTGGACTCTACGGCGGACGTAAGCATTTTTATGCGATGTTTAGAAATGTGACTGGAAAGAGAGGTGCGTATCTTCCACCTGAAATGCGAGATTCAACGGATTATCGGTGGCCGCTGGCGGGGTTGATAGGGGGTATCCTTTTTCTTTTTATTTTTTCAAACCATGGGGGGATGGCAATTTGGCTGATAGCGTTGTACTTTACTATCTATTATCTCCTCGCGTTAGGCATTACGCGGGTCCGCGCGGAGGTTGGTCCCCCGACACACGAGATGTTTTCGGCAAACCCGCGGCAATTTATTCTCGATTCGCTCGGTTCACGTATGATTCCCCCACAGAGTTTAACGGTGCTGTCGCTGTATTTCGCGTTCAATCGTGGCTATCGGGCGCATCCGATGCCACATACATTGGAAGCCTTTAAACTTGTGGAAGTGGCGAATATGCGTGCGAAGCGGATGGTCGTCGCGCTGATGTGCGGTGTCTTTTTCGGTATCCTTGCTTCATTCTGGGCGTATCTGGTGGTTTCCTACAAGACCGGTGCGAATCCGTGGGTGGTAAAAGGTGGTTATAACATGCTCCGATCATGGCTCTATTACCCGACAGAAACAAACATCCCGGCGGTAACATTTATGGGTATCGGGTTTTTGTTTACAGGGTTGCTATGGTGGCTACGCACGCGTTTTCCGATGTTTCCATTTCATCCGACTGGCTATGCGGTCGCGAGTAGTACGTTGACCTTCGGTTGGCTCTGGTTCTCCGTTTTTATGAGTTGGGGCATCAAACACCTCATCTTGCGGTTCGGTGGTATCCGTCTGTACCATCGAGTGTTACCGCTCTTTTTGGGATTAATTCTCGGGCAATTCGTAGTCGGTGGCACGTGGGTGCTGATCCGACTTATCTGGGGTGTGTCGGTTTATTCTTTTTATCGTTAACTCGCGAATCTGTGTGCTGCCGAAAGGCAATGAACTCATAGCGAGTACACGCTAAAAATGGTTGAAAGTGGTGCAAAAGTTAATCATAAAGTTTTACGCAATATGACTCCAAAAACATGATAAACACATCAAAATACCCCTCAAATCCTCAAGAAACACCGCAGTCTGGGCATCCGGGCGTAACTTTTCGCGCGATCCTGCTTGGCATTATACTCATCCCGCCGAACAGCTATTTCATTATGGCGAATCATCTGCGGTATTGGAGTACGCTGCCAACAACGATGTCGTTGATTTACAACGTAGTGGTGACGTTGGCGGTGCTAACGTGTCTTAATTTTTTGCTGAAACTGCTGCTTCCTCGCTTCGCGCTTCGTCAGGGAGAACTGCTTACTATCTATGTGATTCTCTCAATCTCCTCAGCGATCGCAGGGCACGATATGATGCAGACCGTTGTGCCTGTTATTCCGAACGGTTTCTGGTTCGCTACCGCTGAAAACGAATGGCAACAACTCTTTTGGCGGTATCTGCCAAGCTGGATGACCCTTGATGATCTTTCAGTGTTGCAAGATTTTTACGATGGCGATACGACCTTTTATTCATCAAGGTATTTAGCGGCATGGTGGGAACCGATTCTATGGTGGACGATCTTTCTGTCCGTGGTGATTTGGGTGATGATATGCATTGATCTACTGCTTCGGAAACAGTGGATTGAACGTGAGCGGCTCGCCTACCCAATCGTCCGTTTGCCGATAGAGATGACGTATTCGGACGGAAGGCTCTTGAAAAACAAGATGTTCTGGACAGGCTTCGCGATTGCAGCGAGCATTGACCTGATTAACGGCATCCACGCGTTCTTTCCAACCTTCCCGGAGATACCAGTTCGTAAAGCAAACCTCGGAATCTATTTCACTGAAAAGCCGTGGAACGCAATCGGCTGGACCCCTGTCTATATCCTGTCATTCGGTGTAGGACTTGCCTTTTTAATGCCGTTAGAGATGTCCTTTTCGCTCTGGTTTTTCTATCTGTTCTGGAAAGGTGAGCGCGTCTTGGGGAGTGCGATGGGGTTACAGGTTTTGCCGGGGTTTCCTTACGATGGCCCGCAAGGGGTCGGTGCGTATCTGGGGATCGCCTGTTTTGCGCTCTACGGCGGACGTAAGCATTTCTATGGGATGTTTAGAAATTTAACCGGAAAGAGAGGTGCGAATCTTCCATCTGAAATGCAAGATTCAACAGATTATCGGTGGCCACTGGCAGGGTTGATAGGTGGTATTCTTTTCCTCTTTATCTTTTCAAACCGCGGCGGGATGGCAGTTTGGATGATCGCGTTGTATTTTGCTATCTACTATCTCCTTGCGCTGGGGATTACGCGGGTTCGTGCTGAGGTCGGGCCACCTACACATGAGATGTTTGTAGCAAACCCACGGCAATTTATTATTGACTCACTCGGTTCACGCATGATCCCACCACCAAGCCTGACGATGATGTCGCTGTATTATGCGTTCAATCGGGGATACCGTGCCCACCCGATGCCACATACACTGGAAGCGTTTAAACTTGTGGAGGTAGGGAACATGCGCGCAAGACGAATGGTAATCGCACTGATGTGCGGTGTTTTCTTCGGCATCCTCGCAGCGTTTTGGTCATATCTGGTTGTATCCTATGACATTGGTGCGAATCCGGGTTTAGGAAATGGTGGTTATCACAGATTACGTACCTGGCTTTATTATCCAAGTGAGACAAACATCCCAGCAGTTACATTTATGGGTGTAGGGTTCCTGTTTACGGGGTTACTGTGGTGGATGCGTACTCGTTTTCCGATGTTTCCGTTTCACCCGACCGGCTATGCGGTTGCGAGTAGTATGTGGACCTTCGGTTGGCTCTGGTTTTCTGTTTTTATCAGTTGGGGCATCAAACATCTCATCTTACGGTTCGGTGGCATCCGTCTGTACCATCGGGTGTTACCGCTCTTTTTGGGACTAATTCTCGGGCAATTTATTGTGGGTGGCACGTGGGTGCTAATTCGGCTGATCTGGGGTGTGTCGGTTTATTCCTTTTATCGGTAAAGGAATAGGCATATCC
>VXXH01000210.1 GCA_009835515.1 Candidatus Poribacteria bacterium | reverse complement strand
TCTCTTGCGTCCGGCTGAGTTCCGAGCGCGCCTCCGCCAGTGTGCTTTGGGTTTCGGACAGTGTATTTTGGGTTTCAGCTAACTTCTTTTCCAGATCGGTTTTGGCAGTTTCAGTTTCTTGCAATGTCGCTTTAGTCGTAGCCAATTCAGCTTGCGTCTGTTCAAAATTACTCGAAACTAAATGGAGTAGTACCGCCAGCACGATGGCAGCAACACCAGCAATACCAATAGCTATAACTGCAAGAATTCCTTTTTTAGACATTTAATTCTCCTTGTAGACTAAGGATGGCTTCAAAGTTATCATTTTTTGAGGTCTTGTTCTTTTTCTCTATGCCGCAAGTCGTACAGCGGTGTGTCAGGATATAATTGCCGTGCTTTACAGTAAACCCTACCGGTTCCATCAACCCACAACAGGATGCGGATCGGTCGCCGGGATTCACGTCAACATGCTGGCTCCAGAGGCATTCTGGGCAGTGATTGGTGTAACCGTCCCCCTTAACAGCAGTACCACAATGCGCGCAGGTGAAATCTTCAATACAACGCTGGAATTTTTTGTTCAAGTGAAGTCCTCCAGCACTCGCTTTTCACTACACCGTTGCCCCTATTAAACGTCTATAAAGGATTTGACATCCCACAGCAGGATTGTGCCATCAAAACCGCCACTTGCCAGTAACGTGCCATCGGGTGAAAACGCCAAGGATTGTACGTCTGATGTATGTCCCCAGAAGGTATGGATATTCTCTGCGGTGGCAACTTCCCATAAACGGATTGCCATCTTCTCCATTCCCTGCTGCCACCAAGTGCCGGAGGCGAGATATTTTCCACAAGGCGAAAAGGCAAGCGCATACGTTCGGTGATTGTTTTCAGGTTGCCGGATTGTGCGTAACGTCGTCAGTTGCTCAGCGCACCAGAAGCGAATTTCGTTGTCCATTCCGCCAGCAATTATCTTGCCACAAGGTGAGAACGCGATTCCCATAATTGTGTGAGGTGCGTCCAGAGGCAGTGTGGCAATTTCTTCGCCTGATTTAACGTCCCACAGACGAGCAGTCTCGTCATCTGACCCACTTGCGAGTTGTCTCCCATCTGGTGAAAACGCTAATGCCCTGATGTGACCGGTATGTCCGGTAAGCAATGTTGGCGCCTCTGGGTGCTGGAAATTCCATACATAGAGTGTGCCTTCTCTGCTCCCCATTGCGATCTGATTGCCTGTCGGAGCGAACACTTCGTGCCGCGCCCAATTTGGAGGTTCCGTAGATGCTGTGAATTCGGCAATAGGTGCGTCGGGTTTGCTGGTATTCCACACCTTGGAGACTCTCTTGAGGTCAGTGCCTAAAACGTCCCCACAAGGTAAAACAGTAAAAGAATGGATAAATTTATCTTCAACCAGTGTCTCTTGTATCCGTTTACTTTCAACATCCCATAATGCGATGCCGACCGCAGCGATACCCCTCCCAAGCCGCTTACTTGCGAGGGTTTGATCGTCCAACCAGACCACCTTCGGATCGGGCCCCGGAAAGTTAGGCTCATCAAGTGTCGGGAATGTTTGTGTCTTGCCATCTGATCGTTTATTAGACAGGGCATAAGCGATAGCCAACTGTGGACATTTGAAAAACCATTCCGCGCCAATGCTTCCTACCGGAAATTCAAGTACTTGTAGTTTTTCACGGCGTTCAACATTCCATATTTCAATGGTCTGGGTCGCGCCAGTCCCACCGAACACAGCAGTGAATAGTGTGCCTTTCGGTGAATAGAACGGCTGCTTCCAGGCGCTTCCAAACTCGTTATAAATCTCCGTTTGCGTGCCGTTTGCAATATCCCACACACGCAGGCTATTATCTCTACTACTTGACAGAAGAAATTCACCACACGGCGAAAAGGTTACGACATCTACCCAATCACTATGCCATGAGAAGTGTGAGATGCGTTCACCGGTTGTTACATCCCATACTGAGACGCAACGGTCAACGCGATCGGCATCATTCAAAGTCTCATCAGCAGCCGCACCTGCCAGCAGACGACTGTCGGGAGAAAAGGCAAAATTTCTACCCGCAAACTTGACAATTGCTTCACCTGTCTCTGGATGCCATCGTAAGTTTGCGGGTCTTCAGTGTGAGGATTTGATGGTGTAGCAGCGGCGAGGAATCTGCCATCCGGTGAAAATTCGAGTTGGCAAACATTCGATTGGAATTCGTGCGCGCCTCGATCCATCTGCGCGACGCACGCGTCGCTGTGAATATCCAATACCTTAACAAGACCAGAAGCAGCAATAGCAATCCATTTACTGTTCGATGAGCAGGCAAGCCCCGCAGAAGCATTGTGCCCTTCTATGTGCGTGGCGCACGCGCCGCTTTGAACATCCAGTATTTTAATGATGCCATCTGAAGTATCAATGATGATCCATTTGCCATCATGCGAAAAATCGATGGAATTAACCATTCCCCTTTTCGTTTCCCACAACGAAATCGGGGACATTGACGGGACATCATACCACCAGAGTCCCATGCCGGTCCCGACAGCAAAATACGTGCCATCCGGAGATACCTTAACATTACCGTGATCTACTTCCCCTTTTCCGAATCGAGCAATTGCCCCCTCCGGCAATGCCCATGTCGCTCCTATGGTGTCTTTTGGGACCACATTCAACGATGCGGGTCTTCGGTTTTGCATTATATTAACCTCTTTTATCTTTTATGGAATGCGCTAAGGCACGGAAACCTCGCGCTACAGTGTATTTTAGTGTATTTTAAAGTTCTGCGCGTGTCATGAAGGTTGCGTAGATAGCGGAAGTCCGCACGAGATCGGGGATATGTACGCGCTCATTGATGGCATGTCCACCCTCCCCGCTCGGTCCGTAGCCGATTCCCGGCAACCCTGTATTGACGAAATAGTGCAAGTCTGTAAATCCGGTAGTGCCTTTAAATTGCGGTTGATTGAAACGGACGATACGCACCGCATCGGCGAACGCCTGCGCTATCGGTGAAGCGGTATCCGTCAAACAGGGTTCGATGCGCAAGAGTGCGCGTGCCTCTGCCTCTAAATCGGGATAGTATTGGCATGCGCCGGAAATCGCTTCCCGCAATTCGAGTTCGGCAAATTCAAGTTCCTCGTTCGGGGTAATTCGTCGGTCAACTGAGAACGTAACGCTTGCTGGAACAGTGTTGATTTTGTCGCCGTCGGTTCCGCGAAAGGTTCCACCGATGTTCAATGTGGGATAGCGGTCGCTACCGTCAGGAAGCTTAAATGCACGCTCTGGTGATTTCAAATTCCGTTTAACCCGTTGGAGTGCTGTCACAAGTTCGGCGGTCTTCTCAAAAGCGTTTATCCCCTTATCCGGCTGCGCCCCGTGCGCCGCTTTCCCCTTGACTTCAATTTCTAACCAGAGTACGCCGTTATGCCCGTTGCCGATGTTCATCTCCGCACCACCCTCACAGTTAACAACATAGTCCGCATTAACCAAACCTGTTTCGACAACATATCCTGCCCCTAACTGACCCCCGGTCTCTTCGTCGCAAGTGAACGAGCATTCGATGTTGAATTTCGGTTTTGTGTCGGTTGCTTGGATGGCTTCGATTGCAAACAGGAGTGCAGCGATGGCATCCTTCATATCGTCGGCACCGCGTCCGTAAAGCCATTCACCATCAATCTCACCGCTGAACGGATTGCCGAAACGCCACGCCCCTGCAACGGGAACCACATCGTAGTGTGCGTTGAAATGTACCGTCTTCTCTGCCCCTACGTCCCAACGCGCGATGAGATTTAGCCGTGGGTGGCTATCGGCATTTGGGATCACCTGCTCAGCACGCCGTTTTGGGACTTTGGCAATCCGGGTCTGCATGCCGAGTGCCTTGCATTTCGCCGCAAGCAGCCCAACAATCTCGGCATAATTCTCGCCCGGCGGATTGACAGTAGGAATCCTGACGAGTTCCTGCAGCAACGCACAAAGTGCGGCTTGATTGTCCTTGATGTAGGCTTGTACGGACATTTTAGATCTCCTCAGTCGCTGTCAAGTAACGACTGCCTGATCCCCAGCGGACAAGTGTCCCACTGTTTCACCCGTTTCCGTGAAGGTACGGGTCACGCTAACAGAGGCGTAAGTCCACAAGATTTTCATGGGGGCATTGCTTTCATTCCAGAACCGGTGTGGGATGCCAGCGGGGACGAATGTCGTGTCGTAGGCTTTCATCGTAAAAATTTCGCCGTCAACCTCACAGGAGGCTTCGCCTTCGAGAATCGTAACGGATTCATCGCAATTATGGTAGTGGCGTGCGATCGCTGCGCCGGGGTCAAACATCGTCACGCCGTTAGTCAGCGAGGTGGAGTCGAGCCATTTACCGGCTAACGGCACAGTTTTCACACCAGTGCCTCGGTCGATTGGGTCTTGTTTTTCAAAATCGATTATATGTGCTTTAGTGCTCATTTTTAATTCCGCTGCCTTCACTAAGATTTGACGCAGTATAGCACGAGGTGGGAAAAAAATCAAGGAATAAAGGGTGGTTTGGCAGGGCCATTCAATTATGAGGATAAGGCGTTTCGGTGGGTGCTAATTGTCTGAATCAAGATTTTCGGGATTTTTAGATTCTCAGGATTACAAACTGCTAACGGGTCTTGGGAAAAACCGTTGCAAACCCAGCAATTGCCTGTTGTATCTCTGCTTCAGTGTGTGTTGCCATGACGGTAAGCCGTAGACGACTCGTGTCCGGCGGCACAGCCGGGGGACGGATCGCTGGCGCGAACACTCCCTCGGCGAGTAAGGTATCCGCCATACTTGTTGTTTGTTGCGGACTCCCTAATACTACGGGAATGATCTGCGTTTCACTCGGTAGTACCGTATACCCTAAATCAGTCAACGCCGTTTTGAGACATTTCGCGTGTAAGAATAGACGTTGTCGTAATTCAGGCGAAGAGCACATCACATCAAGTGCAGCATTCGCCGCTGCCAAGGTCGCAGGTGGTAATCCTGTCGTGAAGATGAAACCGCGCGCCTTGTTAATGAGCAATTCAATCAGCGCGCGACTCCCAGCGATATATCCGCCGAGTGCACCGACTGCCTTGCTGAGTGTACCCATCTGAATAATATCTGTCCCTTCTAATCCAAAATGCGTAACGGTCCCGCTCCCGTCTTTTCCTAACACGCCAAACCCATGGGCATCATCTACCAGTAACATCGCATTGTAATGTGTAGCGACTTCATAAATATCCCGTAGTGGTGCAATATCGCCATCCATACTGAAAACACTATCCGTCACGATGAGTCGCCGCCGGAACGCGGTCGATTCCGATAACAAAGTCTTGAGATGCTCCACATCGCAATGCCGATAAACCTTTTTGGTGGCACGACTGAGACGGCATCCATCAATGATGCTGGCGTGGTTAAGTGCGTCGCTCAAGATGAGGTCGTCTCCATCCGCAAGCACCGGAATAATGCTCGTATTGGCAGCGTACCCTGAACTGAAGACAAGCGCGGCTTCGGTGTGCTTCGTTTTGGCGAGGTTGGTTTCTAACGTTGTGTAGCGTTCGCTGTTCCCGGAGATGAGACGCGATCCACTTGCCCCTGTCCCGAAAGTTCGCGTCGCTTCAACAGCAGCGGCGATCACCTGTGGGTGTGTGCTTAACCCCAGATAATTGTTTGAACCGAGCAGCACAACATCGCGTCCATCAAGGTTGATTGTTCCTGTGGGCGCGCTCATGACAGTGCGGAGGTGACGACGTAAGCCTGCTTGTTCGAGTGCCGCGCATTCTGTATCCAACCAATCGTGGCTATCCATCTCTCACCCCATGAACTGTCTCAGGAAAAGATGGCTCTGTTGCAAAGAGCGTTGTCGCATCTCTAAGGTCTCTTCATAAGCCCGATCCTCTACTTCAACACAGACCGCGCCTTGGTAGCCAGTATCGCTCAAGACAGAGAAGAAACTTCCCCAATCGACATCACCAAGTCCCGGCAGTTTCGGTGTATGATACGACAAAGGCGTTGCGAGGATACCGACTTCATCAAGCTTTGCCCTGTCTAACCGTACATCCTTTGCATGCACGTGGAAGATTCGATCGGCGAAGGTAACAAGCGGTTTCAGATAGTCCATCTGGAGCCATATAAAGTGGGATGGGTCGAAGTTGAGTCCGAAGTTCGGGGATGGGATTTCCGTAAACATGCGTTCCCAAACGGCGGGGCAGTAGGCGAGGTTCTGTCCAGCGGGCCATTCGTCCGCAGTGAAAAACATAGGGCAATTCTCAATCCCGATTTGGATGCCGTGGTCGGCGGCGAATTGGATGAGCGGTTTCCAGACCTTCTTAAAGCGGTGCCAATTCTCATCTATCGTGCGCGTCTGATCTCTGCCGATGAACGTGTTCACGATGTCTATTGACAGACGCTCTGCTGCCAAAATCAGTTTCTTAAGGTGTTCACTGTAGATAGCCGCTTCGGTTTCATCAGGAGTCAATGGGTTCGGATAATAGCCTAAACCACTGATCGTTATCCCGGCATCCGAGACGCATTGTAGGATGTTATCTGCTTCCGCATCTGAAAGATCCGCTACATCAACGTGTGTAACGCCTGCATAACGCCGTTCCGCTTTCCCCTTCGGCCAGCACATCAATTCGACGCAATCAAAGCCGGTATCAGCCGCGAATTGGACGACTTCTGTCAACGACTGTTCCGGCAAAATCGCGCTCACAAATCCGAGTTGCATTATAATATAACCTCTGTTTCGTTTTAAACATTTTATTACGACTTACGCATTCTGTCTTAAAGTCCGCTGATAAGGGCGGAGAATGCCATACGGAGAACCTTCATACCGTTGATTTTTTAGGGGTTTCTTCCAATGCGATCAAACTATTTATGAGATGCGCTGTTGATGCTGAAAAATGCTATACCTGATGACTCTCTCTGACATACGCCTGCAAATGCTCCGACGCGCGTCCACTGTCCATCACCGACCGCGTCCGTGCAAATGCCTCCGTAGGTTCAGGGCAAATCCCTAATAGATAATCTACCATCGCCGTATTCAGTAGAATCCTATCGTAAATATGTCCTTTTTCACCCGATAGAGCCGCCACGCCTAATTCCGCAAACGCTTCTGCGCTCGCGACTTCTGGACGCGGACTCCGCATATACGCAATTCCATAAACCGCTGGGTCTATATCCATCGCGAAGTCTTCGCGCGCATCATCCACACGCCGAAAGCCTTGCGAATAGTTGACCGCCATCCTGTCGCTTGTAGACGGTTTGCCGAGACGCAGCGCATAGTGACTTGTGCCTTCCTCACCCTTGATAGCAACAGCCGCATCAAAACCACGTTCCCACGCCAATTGCAGCAGCGGTTTCTCATAACCGATATGGTAGTAACCAAGCACCATATAATTCGACTCCCGTGCCGAAAAGAACTGCTGTGCCTTTTCCGTCGCTGCCCAAGGCGGACGTTTCTTGATATGCACCCGCAATTCACGCAAATCGTAAGCAGCGCGACAATACTCACGCTGACTAATATACCCAAATCCCACCGATGCGTCTGTAATCAGTGAAGCCGTCTGCGTAAGCGAGAGTTGTGTGTTAGCACCGAGAGTCTTTAAGATTGTCTCCTCTGTCACACCGTTTTTCGGCGGCATTGCGTCCACGCTATGGAGAAGCGATGCCTCGCCGAGTGCAGCACGCACCGCTGCTACAAACAGTGTCGGACGAAAATAGCGCGTCGCGCCATCGTAAGGCTGCCCAAAATGTGTGAGTGCCGCGACATCAATTGGCTCGACTGCTTCCGGTCCGAAAAACGCATCAAGATAACCTCTAACCTCTTCGTAAGTTTCACGGTTCATCCGTTGCCCGATCAGTGCGGCACCTTTGAACGCAGGGTTGACAGCATCACTGAGGATTGCCTCACACATCTCGCGCGTTTCGGCGTAACCTAAATGTTTTGCCCGTAAAATCTTTTCCAATGCCTTCACGACAACCGCCTCTGTCGCGTTCGCAGGGACATAACCCTGTTCAGGGTTCATGAGATATTGAATTTCCGGTGGCAGTTGTGCTGTCAATACCGAGTGGTATTTACGAAACGCCGCTGCTTCTGCTGGACTCCACTGCGTCGCTTTAGGGAAATAGGCGCGGAGCGTCATCGCCGCGAAAAACGCACCCATTTGTGCCGCTGATGCAGCATCCGATGCTGAGAGTTCACCCGTTATGGATTTTAAAATTGTTTCGAGAATGGGTGCCGGTTGCGGGAAATCCGACGGGTTCACACCCAACGGACGTGTCTGATGCGGTCCTGTGCAAACGCGTGCCTGTGCCTCAAGCACATCATCATTCGGACCTGGATATGCCGGTGTATATGAAAGAGAATCAAAATCTGCCATTTCAGGCGGTCCTCCGAGCGTAACGCCCATCACATTTCTACGGTGCAAAGTCTTTGACAAGAGAAGTTGATTCTATTATACTGCTTTTGGGAGATTAAAACAAATTTTGCTACGCTATGACACCAAAAAAACTTGACAATCGCGCGAAAACATAGTATAATTAT
>VXXH01000097.1 GCA_009835515.1 Candidatus Poribacteria bacterium | reverse complement strand
GTATAAAACGGGAGGTAATGGAAAATATCGACAAAACGGTAATAGCAAATAGCGTGAGATCGCAGATAGCGCAGCAAGCAGAAAATGGATTGTTAAACAAAAGGGATGAAGAAAACATCAAATTTGGACGCTCACAAGGTTTCTGGTGGACTATCCTTAGTATTATCGGATTTGGAATTTTAATAGCACTGCTAACGTCAGCAGCCTAACAGTGCTTACGGGGTGGATGTTTTCTGATAAACCTCGCTTGCCGCTTTGAAGACAGAATCAATCGCACCAAATAGGACAGGCAAATTATCCATGCTAAAACTTGTTCTGTTCTGGGTGAAGGTATCGCCAGCTAGCTGTCCAAATTGCCACTGAGTTCCGTCGCTGACAATACCATATACTGGAATATCCAGCTCGGCATTGATTTTTTGGGCAGCCACCAATTCCGACAAGCATTGACCCCAACCTTGCTCAAAGTCGTTCTTCTTCGCTTCAACCAGCATTATTAACGGTGTACCAACAAGTTTGCCCAATTCAGATCGTGTCGAGATAAAGTAGTCTGGGGTACCGCTCAGCATCTCATCATAAGCGATCGGCTTTTTTATCCAGAGCGCGTAGTGTTCAGCATACCCTTTGTAAACCTCTCGTAAAACGGGAAAGATAAAGGAAGATCTCAACAAGTCGCAACCTTTAGTATTCTTGCGATGAGTCGTTGTCAAAATTATACTACGTTTGCCCCAAAGAGTCAATAAAAACTGAATGTCTCTATGAGAAGAAATATTTGACAAAAACGCAAACGCATCGTAAAATATAGCAACATTGCTAAACTTTTCGCTTAACGAAACGTCACAATTGCCAAACCTGATATAGCACGTTGCAGCTTGTGTTTTTGAGCAAACTGTAGACGACAACGCTGAAAAGGGAGAGAATTTCTGTGAAAATCGCTAAAAGTTCAATTCCACTATTAGCTACGTTGGTGTGTTTTTGCCTCGCCGTGTTCGGGGGTCCCTCGGCACCTGCAGAACATCACGAAACACCACAAGCCACCGTGAATTATAATCTTGACATCCGTCCGATCCTTGCGGATAACTGCTTCGCCTGCCACGGACCGGATGCCAAGACCCGACAGGCTGACCTCCGGCTTGACACGAAAGCCGGCGCGTTCTCTGAACCGAGCGGATACCCTGTCATCGTCCCCGGCAAACCCGAAGAGAGCGAACTCCATCTCCGTATCGTATCCGATGACGACACCTATCGCATGCCACCTGCGGACTTCAATAAGACGTTGACACCGGAGCAGGTAGAAGCCGTTACGCAGTGGATTCGTGAAGGCGCGAATTGGGAAGAACACTGGGCGTTCACCACACCTGTCCGTCCAACGCCACCTACTGTCAAGAACAAAGACTGGGTGCGAAACCCGATTGACGCGTTCATCCTCTCACGACTTGAAAAAGAGGGACTCACCCCTGCAAGTGAAGCCGATAAACGGACACTCATCCGACGTTTAAGTTTCGATCTTACCGGTTTACCGCCGACGCGCGAAGAGATTCATCAATTCCTTGCAGACGATTCATCAGACGCTTACGAAAAACTGATTGATACCTTTATGGCGAAACCGGAATACGGCGAGCATCTCGGTCGCTTCTGGTTAGATGTCGCACGGTACGGCGATACGCACGGACTCCATTTAGACAACTACCGCGAAATGTGGCCCTACCGCGATTGGGTGATCAACGCCTTCAACAAAAACATGCCGTTCGATCAGTTTACGACTGAGCAGTTAGCAGGTGACCTCTTACCGGAACCGACGGTTGATCAACGCGTCGCCACCGGTTTTAACCGATGCCACGTCACGACAAGTGAGGGCGGTTCAATTGATGCGGAATACTACGTCCGATACGCTATCGACAGAGCCAATACCACTTCGACCGTCTGGATGGGATTAACCGTAGGGTGCGCCCAGTGCCACGACCACAAATACGATCCGATTACACAGAAGGAATTCTATCAACTCTACGCCTATTTCAACAATATCACCGAAAACGCGATGGACGGCAACCGTAAGGATTCTCCCCCGGTTGTGAAGCTGCCGACACCAGAGCAGGAAGCGGAACTCGCAGCATTTGATGCACAGATCACCGAGTTAGATGCCCAAACCAAAGCACCTATCCCCGAACTTGACGCGACCCAAATCGCGTGGGAAAATAGGATGCCGCGCTGGACAACGCTCAAACCGACATCGCTTTACTCAAAAGGGGGGGCGACACTCGAAGTTTTAGAGGATAACTCCATATTAGCCAGCGGCACCAATCCCGAACAGGAAACCTACGAGGTCATTGTAGATCTGCCACCCGGCAAATGGAGTGCCGTGCGATTAGAAGGTATCAAGCACGAATCCTTGCCGAAAGGTGGGATCGGTAGAAGCAGTAACGGCAACGTTGTCTTGACCGACTTCGCGCTCTCCATTGCACCATCTGCAGCAGAGAGTGATGAATCTCCAGTAGCGGAAAGTAGCGACACCGACGCTGACACTGAGCCGCAAACGGAAACTGAAGATACTGACGCAGAAGCCGGAAGCACACCAGATGCTGATACCGACACCAATGCACAAACGGAAAACACACCTGCTGATGCCGACATCGATGCACAAGCAGAAGACACTTCTGATGCTGATGCAAGTCTGGAAAATGAAACTGAAAATACCGATGCAGCCGATCCGTGGACACCTGTTCAGATCGTGCAGGCGTGGGCAGACCACGAACAGGTCATGGGTGAAGACAATCTCGATGGTGTTATTGCAAACGCGATTGACGATAAACCGGAAACCGGATGGGCACTCGACAGAAGAAACGAAAACAGGCAAGCCATCTTTCTTGTCGCTGCACCGTTTGGCATGGAAGGCGGTAGGTTGAAAATCCGACTTAAGCATGAGTTCGATCTGCGTCAGAAGCAGCTCGGACGTTTCCGACTTGCCCTCACAGATGCAACAACTGTTTACCCCATCGGTTCAAAGATAGGATTAGGAAACTGGCACGCTGCGGGTCCATTTACAGCGGAACACGGTAACCTCGCCTTCTATCAGATTTATGAACCCGAAACAAAGACAGTCAACACAGGCGACACGTTTAAGGTCAACGACAAAACCATCAAATGGGAACAGCAGACCCACTGGGTTGACGAACAGGTACATAACGACATCGTCGGCGAAAACAGTGCCACCTATCTCTTCCGAAATATCTCCTCCGTTACCCAACAGAAAGCACTCCTGTATATTGGGAGCAACGATGCGTTGAAGGTCTGGATGAACGGCACCGAACTCCTTGCCAAAAACGTCCAGCGAGATGCCGCTGCTGACCAAGAACAGATGCAAGTGGAACTCAAACCCGGTAACAACACGCTGCTCCTGAAAATTGTCAACTACTCAGGTCCCTCTGGTTTCTACTTCCGTATGGAAAGTGCACCGCCGATGCTACCTGCGAACATTGTAGATATTGCTGGCACGCCTCGCGGTGAACGTGAGACCGCACAGAAGGATCAAATTCGGGATTACTATCGAGCAAACATCACGCTTGACAAGAGCGTCAACGAAAATGCACTCCGCGCATTCGCGGATTTGAAAGCGGTTGTTGCTGACTTAGCAGAGACCCGACAGAAGCGGAACACGCTGGATGGTTCGCTAACGACGACGCTTGTGATGCAGGAGCGGACTGAACCGAGAGGTGCTTACGTTTTGGCACGTGGTGAATACCAGCATCCAGGCGAACAAGTTTATCCGCAAACGCCAGCAGTGCTCCCTGCGATGCTGGAAGATACAACACCGGATCGTCTCGGGTTTGCAAAGTGGTTGCTATCACCGGAACACCCCCTTACTGCCCGTGTTGCGATCAATAGGTTCTGGCAAGACATCTTCGGCACTGGAATTGTAGTAACAGCGGAGGACTTCGGCACACAAGGCACACCGCCGGTGCATCCCGAACTCCTCGATTGGCTGGCAACTGAATTTATTGCCTCTGGCTGGGACGTGCAAACCATGCTGAAATTGATGCTTACGTCAGCAACATATCGGCAGAGTGCAGAGGTCACACCTGAAAAACTGGAACGTGACGCGGACAACGCGCTGCTCTCTCGCGGCACAAGGTACCGACTTGATGCCGAAACCGTACGTGATAATGCACTCGCGCTCAGCGGTCTGTTGTATGCCAAAATTGGGGGGCCGAGTGTTAAACCGCCACAACCGGATGGTCTCTGGAAAGCTGTCGGGTTTACCGGATCTAACACCGACACGTTTGTTAAAGATACCGGTGCCGATAAGGTGTATCGTCGGAGCCTCTATACATTCTGGAAGCGTACTGCACCACCCCCACAGATGAACATTTTGGACGCGCCGTCACGTGAAGCCTGCACAATCCGTCGTGAACGTACGAACACACCGATGCAGGCGTTAATGCTGATGAACGATCCGCAGTTCTTTGAAGCGGCACGCGCTTTCGCAGAGCGCACGGTTAAAGACGGTGGTGAGACAACGGAAGACCGTATCGCTTACCTCTTTGAAGCAGCGACCGCCCGACTCCCGAAACCGAAAGAGGAGGCACTGCTACTGGAAACATTCCAAGCGCACTATCAGGAATTGGCGGCAAATCCGGAAGCAGCCAAAGAACTGATCACTGTCGGCGAATCGAAACCTGATGAAACCTTAGATGCAGTCGAAGTCGCTGCATGGACGATGATTGCAAATCTTATCCTTAATCTCGACGAAGTCTTGAATAAGGGATAATTACATCTAATGGGCGCAACCTTCGGGCTGCGCCCACTATAGGCTTATTCTGATGAAGATCCTGAAATATTTGTACATGCTGCTTGCACTGCCCATTACTGCTTTGCTTAATCGTTCAACGAATGTGTCCGTGAAGATACCGGACCCCAACTTAGCGACTGTAGTCCGCAAGGCACTCCGCTTGGATTCAAACGCTCGTATCCCGCTAAAGACGTTTCAAGCATTAAATCATCTGGATGGCAACAACAGTGAGATACGCAATTTAACCGGCTTGGAAAAAGCCGTTGGGCTCATTGAATTAGATATCTACGCGAATCAAATTGAGGACCTCACACCGCTTACTGGATTAACACAGTTAAGAGATTTAGATCTGTCGGCTAATAATATTACCGACATCACCCCACTTGCCGGACTCACGCAGCTGAAACACTTATCTCTGGGCTATAATAAAATCAGCGACATCACACCTCTCGTTGGATTATGGCAGCTGAAAGACTTAGGGCTTGGAAAAAATCAGATCAGTGATATTACACCGCTCGCTGAATTGACACAAATCACTGAGTTGGGACTCTGGGGAAATCCACTCAGCGACATTACGCCACTTGCTGGATTAACACAGATGAAATTGTTGAACATCCGGCAAAATCAAATCAGCGACATCACACCTCTATCGGAATTAACACAAATCACAAACTTATGGCTTTGGGATAATCAGATTAGCGATATTACACCTCTCACCCAATTAACACAGTTGCGGTATTTATGGCTTAGCGAGAATCAGATTAGTGACATTACGCCCCTCGTCGGACTGACACAACTTATTACTTTAGACTGTGCCAAAAACCAAATCAGCGACATTATGCCACTCACGAGATTGACACAAGTAGACCAGTTAGGGTTAAGCAGAAATCAAATCAGCGACATCACACCCCTCAATGGATTAACCGAGATGACAGGTTTAGGTCTCTCGGAAAATCAAATCAACGACATCACACCCCTCACAAAACTGATACATTTAACAGAATTGGGACTGAAGAAAAACCAAATCAGCGATATTACACCGCTATCGCGATTAACACAGTTGACGGAATTGAGGATAGGTGAAAATCAAATCAGCGATATTACACCCCTCACCCGATTGACAAAATTAACAGAATTAGGACTCGAAAAAAACCAAATCAGCGACATAAAACCAATCGAGAACTTGATACAACTCAAAAAATTAGAGTTCTGGGACAATCAAATCAATGACATCGAACCAATTGCGAACTTGACGCAAATCACGAAATTAGGGCTCGGTGAGAATCAGATCAACGACATAAAACCGCTCACAGAATTGACACAGACCACAGAATTAGGGCTTTGGGACAATCAAATTAGTGACCTAAAACCGCTTGCGAACTTGGCGAAAATGCAGTTGTTGAACATCCGAGGCAATCAACTTTCCGACATCTCGCCGCTCGCTAATCTCAAACAGATAACACATCTATGGCTTAGCGGAAATCAAATCGACAACATTACGCGACTCACTGAATTGACGCAGTTAACACACTTAGCATTGGATCAGAATCAAATCAGTAACATCAGCCCTATACAGAACTTTACAAGTTTAGAGCGTTTAGATATTAAAGAAAACCCAATTCGAGATATGGAATCACTCCGAAGTCTCTTAAAACAACTGCCAAACTTGGAACTTGATATACTATTGCCTATTGAAGATTAAAGTGTCTATGAAAAGGTTTTGCATGATCCTTACTATTCTCATAACTTCTCTCACTTACTCATCCAGCTATGCTGTGACAATACCGGATGTGAACTTAGCTGCTGCCGTGCGCGAGACACTCGGTTTAGGTCCAACAGACCCTATTCCACAAATGGCGTTGGAAAAATTAGAGAGTTTAGATGTCAGAGAAAAAGGCATAAAAGACCTAACCGGACTGGAAATAGCAACCGGGTTAACGACCTTAGAACTTCGCGACAACCGAATCAGCGACATAAAACCTATCGCTAATTTGACAAACTTGACAGAACTACACCTCACGAAGAATCAAATCAGCGACATAAAACCTATCGCTGGATTGACGCAGCTCACAGAGCTAAACCTCACGAAGAATCAAATCAGCGACATAACACCGCTCGCAGAATTGACGAAGCTGGAAAAGCTATACCTCATAGAAAATCAGATTCGCGACATAAAACCTATCGCTGGACTGACGAAACTGAAGACGTTATGGCTTGATAACAATCCAATCAGTGACATCACCGCACTTGCCGGATTGACACAGCTCACGGAGCTAACCCTCATGGACAATGAAGTTAGCGACATAAAGCCAATCGCAGGATTGACACAACTGACATGGTTACGGATCTGGAACAATCAAATAAATGACATCACACCCTTCACTGAGTTAGCGCGGTTGAAGTCGTTAAATCTTAGACAGAATCAAATTACGAACATAGCACCGCTTGCGGAATTGACACAGTTGACAGAACTATACCTCGGTGCCAATCAAATCAGGGACATTACGCCGCTTGTTCGATTGCCCCAATTGACAAGATTATCCCTTGACAATAATGAAATTAGTGACATCACACCGCTCGCAGGATTGACACAGTTAACATTCTTATCTATTCACGATAATAAAATCAGCGATATAAAACCGGTTGCCGGACTCGTGCAGCTTCGTAACTTATTGCTCAACAAAAACCAAATCGATGATATAAAACCAGTTGCTGGGTTAACGAAGCTCACACAGTTATGGCTTTCAGACAATCAAATCACTAACATAAAACCTATCGCTGGATTGACACAACTGACAGAATTATTGATGTATGACAATCAAATCACCGATATAAAATCGATCACTAACCTAACACAACTACAGAAGCTATGGCTTTTTAATAACCAAATCAGTGACATTACACCGATCGCAGGATTAACGAAGTTGGAAGATTTATCTCTCTGGAAAAACCAGATCAACGACATCACACCCCTCGCTGAATTGACACAACTCACTGAGTTAAGACTCCTATCTAATGAAATCAGCGACACCACACCGCTTGCCAACCTCACACAACTGACACAGTTATGGCTTCAGGACAACCAGATCAGCGACATAAAACCTATCGCAGGATTGACACAGCTGACAGACTTATCGATGCATGACAACCAAATCAGCGACATAAAACCTATCACGCATTTGACGAAACTCACAGAGTTATGGCTTCATCACAACCAAATCAGCGACATAAAACCTATCACGCATTTGATCCAGTTGACAAAATTAGGACTGGATCGGAACCCAATTAGCGATCTCACGCCGCTCGCTAATTTGACACAACTCACTGAGTTAATGCTTCAAGAAATTCAAATTAGCGATATTGCACCACTGACTCGATTGACACAACTGACAGAACTAACCCTTTGGGGCAATCAAATTAGTGACATAACACCTCTGAACGGATTGACACAACTAACAGACCTCAACCTCTGGCGTAATCAGGTTAGTGACATTAGACCTCTGGCTAATCTGCCCCAATTGATAGACTTAACCCTCGGGATGAATCAGATCACGGATATAAAACCACTTGCCAACCTCACACAACTCACTGAGTTACGACTCCAATATAATGAAATCAGCGACATAAAACCGCTCGCCAACTTGACACAAATAACGGAATTACGCCTTGTTGACAATCAAATCAACGATATCAGTCCTATTGAAAATCTGACAAATTTAACGCGTTTAAATG
>VXXH01000220.1 GCA_009835515.1 Candidatus Poribacteria bacterium | reverse complement strand
CCTTAACCCATCCAGCGCAATCACTGAGTGGTGTGAGTCTTTCCTCCTAAATGAAATTGGCATTTAAAAGTATATATCAAGATTCGAGAAAAATCAAGGGATTTCCGTTTTAATTATCCATTTGAACGGGCACTGAGAGAAAAAAGTTTACTTTCATCGCGGAAGATGCTACAATACGAATAGTTTAGGATTCAGGCAAATTCTGTGCTGCAGGTGCTGCCGCACTTAAATGCTTAAAGGTCGCGTAAGTCTTAAATACACCTCACCAGAGCGGAGATTGAACTGATAGATATGGACTACACACTCGAAAATTGCCAAAACATTGTAGATGACTGGATCCATACCCTTGGAATCCGGTATTTCTCAGAATTAACCAATACTGCCATTCTCATGGAAGAAGTCGGAGAATTAGCACGGATTATGGCGCGTCAATATGGCGAGCAGAGTTTCAAGGAAAACGAGAAAGACCTTGATATTGGTGAGGAGATAGCGGATATCCTGTTTGTGCTTATCTGTCTTGCGAATCAGACAGGGGTTGAACTTGAAGATGCATTCAAAAAAAACTTGGAGAAAAAGACCCGACGCGATAAGGAGCGCCACAGTGGAAACCCAAAACTCCAGAAAAACTGAGTATCGGGCACCGAGCCGCTGGCGGAGATAAACAATAAACTATGGAAACTTTTGAGTGGCACAATGATACAGAACTCTTTGATATGATGGAAGAGCAGTTATACGCCGCTGTGATTTCGGACGCACTCGACGCAGCCGGGTACCGCGAGCAGGCGTTGCGACATACCATCCGCCCTCTTACCCCAACGACAATTGTCGTCGGTCGCGCGATGCCTGTGCTGTGCGTAGAAGTCTACGAGATTCCAGATGAACCGTATCAGCAAGAAATCGCGGCGGTGGATAGCCTCAAACAGGATGACGTTCTTATCTGCTCGACAAACGGGAGTACCCGCATCTGTTTTTGGGGGGAACTCCTCTCGACAGCGGCGCGAGCACGCGGGGCGCGTGGTGCCATCATTGATGGGTTTATCCGAGATGCACGCCAGATTTTAGCGATGGGGTTTCCAGTGTTCACAATAGGATTGTCGCCTGTTGACTCTAACGGACGCGGCGATGTGATAGCGTATAACGTCCCGATTGAATGTGGTGGTGTCACGGTTAATCCTGGCGATATCGTGTTCGGCGATGCTGATGGTGTCGTTGTGATCCCACAAGCGGTGGAAACAACCGTGATTGAAGCTGCACTGGAAAAAGTAAGCGGGGAGAATCGGACCCGCGACGAACTCCGCACCGGTGCAACGCTGCGGGAAGTTTATGACAAATACGGGATTCTGTGATGAATAGTCATCAGTTGTCGGTTTTCAGTTTTCAGTTAAAGAAGTTGTTTGACTGTTCAAGTTTCTCTTAACTGATGACTTTCACTGTGAGGTAGACTGATAACCCTTCCTCTGCTGGCTGTTCTTAGCGCGTAAGCCCAACTAACAGACCGGGCTGGATATACGGAGAGAAGCCTTCTTCGCAAAATCCGCCTTAACGAACCGCAAGGAAAATAAAAAAGATGATTTATGAATTACGGACGTATCAAGTCGTACCCGGGAAGATGAAAAACCTGAATGACCGGTTTGCGAATATCACGCTTCCTTTGTTCGAGAAGCACGGTATGAAGGTTATCGGGTTTTGGGAAACTGCCATCGGTGAGGCAACGACAACGGAACTTGTCTATATGCTTGCCTTTGATGACCTCGGACATTATCAGCGCGCGTGGGATGCATTCATCGCCGATCCAGAGTGGCAAGCGGCGAAACGATTAACGGAAGTCGGGGGTCCGCTGGTGAATGTGGCAAGTTCAAAGATACTTGAACCGACAGATTATTCGCCCTTACAATAGAGGGATCACCCGCTCTCACTGACCGCTAATTGCTAACAGTTGCCAGCCATCCTCATCGTAAGATGGCAAGTTTTCCGACTTTTTCTATTTTTCCATTTTCGGTGCTGGCAATGACGCGATAGAAATATACACCGTTGGCACACCGCACGCCTGCTTCATCTCTGCAATCCCAACCGGTTTCGTTGGTGCCGCGGTTCGCGCTCACATCCTCGAGTGTCTTGAGGAGTCTACCGTTAACACTATAAACTTTGATTGTAACGCCGTCAGGTGCCTGTGCAAGGTGATAGGTGAAAAAAGTCTTCCCGCCGAATGTACGATCCACAGGATTCGGGACATTGAACACCTCATTGAGCGTGACTTTTTCATTTAAGGTAAAGGTCGTAACAAACTCTGCTATGTTCTCACTGGTGTCTGCCGCAGTAATCTGGAGTTGATATTCCCCGTTGGCGAGGTCCGGTGAGTATGTAATATCAGCACTCGTTGGTGCCGCCGGATCAAAGGTCTGGGTGAAATTGCTTGCATCTAAGGGGTCAAGTGGTTCATACAGACCTCCAAAATTGAATCGAAAAGTGGTTTCATCAAGTGCATTATCATCGGTGAGGGTAATCTTGAAGCGCGGTTGTTCTGTGAGTACTGCGCCGTCTGTCAACGGCTCCTCAAGCATTTCGTTTCCTGAATCTCTACCGCTCGCACCGACTTGGATGTCAATAGTCGGTGGTGTGATATCGGGAGCTTCAATGACAAAAAACCTATAACTAACAACACCGTCATCACCACCGATAGTGTTGCCGTTGAAATCTTGTGCGCCAATGTTGAAAGTATACTCGCCCGGGAAGAGTATTGGTCGATAATCAATCGGGACGGTTTGAATACCACCTTGTGTACGGAGTTCGTAGTCACTAACAGATTCAAAAGGTCCACCATCTTTTTGTTTTTGCAGGGAGAAGAACTCTGTATCGATACCATTTGCATCTTGCAGCACAATAGAGATAGTAGGGCGCGGGGCAATGACGCTACCGGTTTGTGGTTGGAGACCATCTACCCAGAGGTTAAAAGTAGGCGGTTCGGTATCGGTACTACGCATGAGGGCAAACCGTGTGAGTTTAGGGACATCCGTTGTAATTGTAGCGACGCGAGCACTACTGAATTTAAACTTATCGCCAAAATCAAATTCTTCGGAACTCGCGGTGACGAGCAGTTCCAAGCCGAGATGGGTCAGGAAAATAGGTTCGTTGATCTTCCCGCGTATTTTGACACCATTGGGAAAATAGGAAGGTTCGTTAGAAGTATCACGGAGCTCATAGTAATTAGGATCGGTAAAAAAAATGAACCAGTCGCCTGTCTCAAACTCCGCTTTCGGTCCAAGCCTACTATTTACCGTTGCACTGCCGTTACCGAGATTCGTATTCCACGTGCGTGTAAGGACGACGTCACCTTGGGGATCATAGTCGGTTTCAAAAGCGAGTACGTCGGCAAATTCAAAGGCGTAATTGACATCAAGAGATGGGTTTTCTTGCCGTGGAATCCGTAATTCTAAACCAAATGCTTCCTCCCTGAACGGATTGTCAAGTTGCCCAGTCCTATCAAGTTTTTGGCTCCGTGATTCCTCCTTCCGCTTGAGAAATACCTCGTATTCACTGCCATCAAGAAAAATGATAACCCAAGTGCCTGCTGGCGTGAGGTTTGGGTTGATGGTAATATTATCAGTTTCTAAGTTCTGTTGACTTGCATTTTCCATCTGTACGGGTGTAACATAATTTTCGAGCAGAAAGTCGCCTTCAGAGGTGTAGTTAATTTTCGATGGCAACCGTCGCCATGCTGACAAGTTAACATCCGCCTCCTCAGCAGCAGACTCCGATTGTGGACCTCTCTCGACATTTGCCTGCCACGCATAAATTGCGATCTGGTTTGTGACCTCAGTGAGTTCATGTTTAAATGTGGGGTTGTCAGACTGAAGCCCTTTTTCCTCTCGTACGATGTCTTCTAAAGCACTCACATCAAAACGGAGTTTGATCTCGGCAGGTTTCGCGAGCACTGATGCGTCTGTGCGAAATGCGGGTTCATAGTATTGAGCGACAGCCCTACCTTGCCGAATGAGGCCGCGCCGGAGCGCAGCGACACGGGGAATCGGGGCAAATTGGAGGTCAGGCTGCGTCGGGTCCGGTGGTGATTGTGATGTAACAGCAAGCGGGATACTTACCGTACCCTTCGTTTCGGTTTCAAGGGCGTTTGGAGGGAAATGGATCTCAAACACTCTGTCTAAACTAAAGGCTGTTAACTCTTCCTCGAGTCGATAGTTAAAATCGTTGACGATGAAGGAGACATGCTGCTTGTTATCATAGAGACGTGCTTCTTCGACATTCCCATCAATTTTATCTTCAATACTCGGGTCTTCTGGGTCTGCCAGGACATAAATTTTGTGGACACCCGTCTCAAGTGGGGTCTTGAGGTCTAAGATAGCCGTCGCGCGTTGCCATACGTACGTCCCGTCCACCCAATCCGTGGCTTTCTCGACTACGGTCCCAAGAACGTCCGCGGTTTCGTCAACGATAAGGTCTCCATCAGCGTCAGGGTTTTCTTCAGCAAATACGACCTCAATATCCGCCAACACAGGACGGCCACCGTTATTGATCAATTCTGCTATGAGTTGGTAACCGTTTTTCTTCTCGTCAAAGGTATATCGGATAGGGGCCCTATCTACCTTGTCAGTGCCGATTGCCAGGTTCGGCCCCTCAGGAACTCTGACGATGTTGCGTTCTTGTTTCGATGGAATGGCAACTTCATGTCCCGTACTATCGGTAATGCGAATTCGGTAACGTATCTGCAATCCACCTTTCGGGAGTGGAATAGGTGTCTGAAGTTCATACCATCGTCCACCGGGCGGAACATCTCCAAGCGGTGTGCGGGCAGGGACCATAGGTGTTACGACGTCTGCGAAGGTGGCTGTATTATCCCATAAAACGTTTATACTTCGTATGCCACCCGGTCCTTTGTCATCAAGGACGAGGGCACTGATATTAAGGGTATCCGTGACCTTAGTATCAAGCGTCTCACGGATGTCGTATACAACAGGTGTATCTATCCAGAATCGGGTGCCACCGATAGCAGCACGGGTGTCGTCATAAGCAAAAATACGGGCAAAACCACTGCCGGGTAACGCGTTGTTTGGGACATCGATCCGCACAGTTCCATACTCTCCCTGCCAGACGTTGCCACCTACCCGTCGCGTGAGGTCATTGCGTAGATTGTCATCAAAATTATTTGCAAAGACTGCGAAAGCAAAAAATGTTTCTGTGCTAAAATCGGATGCGCGCGTGAAGCTCACGCCGCCTGTATCTTCGATTCCTGAATTTCGGATCACGCCTATCTCGTTCGCCTTAATCACAATTTTATGTGTGTCGTTGAGCGCGACGCGTTCCAACTCCACCTTTACGTCAAGTTGGGGACGGGCAAGGCGAGATGCAGGATCACCAAAAAGTGTATATGATTCGGTTCCAGGAATCCAATCTATGTTCCGAATCCGGTTGAGAAAACTAATTTTGGCATCAGCAACAATAGATCCTATCGTTGGCTGTAAGGGTGGACTGTTAGTCACCAATTCTGGCGACTCCTGAACAACACGAAACAAGGCTTCAAAGAGGTCTATGTCAAACTCAGCATTTGCTTGCCCGTAGGTGAGCCGTGTTGCCGAAAGTGCCGCAATAGCCCCGTACTTTCCTAACAGAAACTGTTCGCTGAGGCAAAAATTTCCAGCCTGTTGTGGCTTATCAAACTGTCCATTGAGACAGGTCGTTGTGATAACAAAGGGGAGGTATTGGTTCCGCAAATCGGCGGCATCCTCAATACGAAAAATAGATTCATCTGCCCAGGTCTGGCTTCCACCGTGTCCAGCATATTCAATTGCAAGCGCGCCTCTATTGATAGCAGAGAGGATCATCCTACGTGTATTGTCAGGGCTCCCAATCTTTCGGAGGTAGATTTGGCGCGTGTCGTATCCGGGGGGGATAACCTCCTGTATGAGTTCATCGCGTGACTCTTCAAAGATACCATCGTTGGGTTTGTCTGTATGATCATCTGCCACCTGAATTAATGTGCCTTGCCACACCCCCATCTTCGGATCTTTTTCATAATCAATCATCTTTTGAACCATGGTTGTGAGGGCTTCGGGCGTTTGCACCGAGAGTCTACCAATAAACATATCCGGCAAAGGATCCTCGCCACTAATATTGACAAAACGCTGGTCCATAGAAGTTTCACCACTCGCAGGTGCCCAACCGTGGTATGTCGGCACGAAGTTGGGATAGAGGTTATAGGTGCCTCGGAACGTCGGATCTTGGCGGTAGATATCAACAGTGGCTCCCTTGTAGTCGTAGTGGGCATCTCCAACAAGGAGGACATACGTAGGTGCAGGTTGTTGCCAATTATGATAGGTATATCGTAGGAATTTCTGGATCGCAAAGGGGTTGAAGAGGCCATCGCTAAATTCATTGTAAATATCGTCAATATCAACAACCATAGTTGTTAAACCTTGCGAACGCCGGAATTCGACGAGCGGAAGAATACTTTCGGCGAAAGTCGAGTGTGTAATGACGACATAGTCAGCTTGGTTAGCGGGGTTCCTTAACGCTGTCGGTGGTGTCGGAACGAGTGCGTTGATATTTTTATAGGCACTACGACTTATTACAAAATAGCGTTTATACTGGCTGACAGTATCCTCAAACAAAATCCGACGAGTCGCTCCCGTTCGAACGACTTTACCGCCAGTGAGTCTGCTTGTAATTCCGTTTTCATCCAACTGATATACGTCTATTGTGTCGTTAAAGAAGTTTCCAACTCGGTACTGAACTTGCCCACCGTTGAGCGGTTCAGTATTGGTATTGAATTCAAGGCGATTGGACTCCGCCTGAAAGTCGCGCCAATAATCAAGCTCATACCAGTCGAGGTAGAAATCGTACGACCCTGGCGGCGTATCGTTGTCATCGAATGCTTCAATGCGCATATAGTTCGTCGTATCGTGGAAGATGAGATTCTGTGAATTGTGTGAGATGTCGCGGGTTGCGGTCTGCGAAGCTTGACGTTTCCACTCCTCATCCCTACCAAGTATCTTGTTATTAAAGGTGATACGAGCGATGTGGCGTGCACTCCCCTTGCGGGAGGCACCTTGGAATTTAATACGCAAAGTACCAATGCGATCAATTTGAAGCCGTGGTATTGCGCCCGGAATGTCTTTAGGTTCTATAGGAAAATCTTTTCGGCTCGTATTAATATTCCCACCGCGGAAAGCAACGCCGAAATAGTGGTCTGCAAGTTCAGACTTAATATCATTACCGGCTAAGACGTCATGATGTCTATTCTCTTCAAAGCGAACGCGTGTTAAAAAGGCTTTAGGGGATATTAAGTTTGGCGTTCGCGGACTTCCGTCGCGCGCCTCCACGCGGGATGTTTCAAAACCCGCGTTTGGTTCTCCGTGTAAGCCGAAACGGAGCCAATAAACGTTTTCATCAGTAAATTTGTTGTCTGCTAATGCCCGACCATAAAAGATCATCTGCTCGCCAGGGTCAAGTGTATTGTTCTCGTTTTCATCGAAAATATAGACACCTTGCTTCTGTCCACTGCTCTCCAAGCGAAGTGTATCAAGGTCTATACTCTCTGGTTCAATGCCAGTATGTGCCTTAATGTTGTTATAGGTAATACGATACATATCTGTCTTAGCGACAGGGATTTTAAAACGGCGCGTATTCGCGTTAATTAGCGGTGGTGCCCCAGGAATGTGATTACCATCTGTGACGCCATAAGATGTCTGGCGTTGTTTTCGCCACGACTTTGCCTGCTCATAGTTACGCAACGTTCCTTGGAATAGGTTCTCAAAAGCACGCGGAGGTTCTCGAAAAGCAGAAGGAGCTGTAGAGATAGTGCCGCCAATAACCGCCCCCGGAAAATGCACTCGGAACGTCACAGACGGAAATATTTTTAATTGCTTCGTCGCCTGATTGTATTGCACGGGGTTGATTTGCAAACTGCCGATGCGCTGGTCTCGCACAAAGCCGCCAGGGATGACCTCTACAAGCTGCGTGGGATAAAATTTGGCGGAAGTCCGCGAGGAACTTCTGGAAACCAGAGTCGGAAAAACTGGATCATCAGGTGTGACACCCACATTTTCGATTATCCGCATCTCCGAACGCGCTTCAATGATGGTGACAACCGGTGTTCCTGCGACAGGGATTCCAATGCGTTGTGTGTAAATGGGCAGCTGCGGTTTGCCTACGTCAAGCGTCCGATCCGCGCCTGCAAAACGAATATCAGTTACCACACCTTCGGAATTATCTACAGTAGAGGAAGTCTGTGTCGTTATCTTAAGTTTTGGTAGGGTGAAACGTGCTGTGAGGGTGTCCGCTGTAATTGCCAGAATCTGAAGCGGTGGCACCGCGTCTCCAGTAACGGGTAGGGATCCTGACTGTGTCTGACTTACGGCAACCAGTATCGGAACAGTAAAAAGTGTAAGGACTATGGCGAAAAAAATAAGCGTCTTTTTCATGGCGTTTTACGATTCTTCCTATCGTGAATTAAAGAAATAAACAGACAACAGCGAAAACGATCTGTCTCCACTAACGAACTTTTTTAACTTTGTTGCTTTACAG
>VXXH01000236.1 GCA_009835515.1 Candidatus Poribacteria bacterium | reverse complement strand
AGCATATTAGGGTACCACATTTTCGATCAAAATGCCACAGAAACATTTTCCTTTATCATTTCATTTGTAAGGACGAATTCCACCTCGCGACTTTTTAACACTTTGCTTTTTACTTGATTTTATCCTTGCTACAGGTTATAATAGTCAGTCCTGTCGGAACTCGATACCACAATCCAATGATTCTCATTTAGGCATGGTTGGCCTGCAACAAGGAAGTTGATTATGGAAAAACGACCCAAAATCGCTGCGATTGCGACGATTTATCATAAATACTCACACACACAGCACATCGTTGATCGGTTCTTGGAGGGTTATGGGTGGAACAGTCGACATCACTACCCGCCAATGGATCTCGTCTCTCTCTTCGTTTAACAAGTTAAAGACAACGATCTCAGTCAAGACCGACTGGAGCGTTTCCCGACAATGAAGGGATACCCCACAATTGCGGAGGCACTTACGCTCGGCAGTGAAGAATTGGCTGTTGATGGTGTCTTGATTATCGGCGAACACGGCGAATATCCTTCCAATGAGAAGGGGCAACGCCTCTACCCGCGCTATGAACACTTTATGCAGATGGCTGAGGTGTTTGAACGCAGTGGGCGCGGTGTGCCGACTTTTAACGACAAGCATCTCTCATGGAATTGGGAATGGGCGCGCGAGATGTACGACATCTCTCAAAACATGGACTTCGCGTTTATGGCGGGTTCATCGCTACCCGTTACGTGGCGGACTCCTTCAATTGACGTGCCGCTCGGTGTTCCGGTTTCTGAGGGAGTATGTGTCGGCTACGGTGGTGTGGATAGTTACGATTTCCACGCCTTAGAAACTTTGCAGTGTATGGTAGAACGACGCGAAGGCGGCGAAAGTGGCGTGAAATGGCTGCAGGCATACCGCGGCGACGCGTTCTGGGAAGCGCATCACGCTAAACTCTGGTCGCGTGAACTCTTTGAAGCGGCACTCTGTCGGAGTCATACGCTTACACCATCGCGTCCGGGGTTTAATAACCCGTTTCCGACGTTGGATGAACTAAAGGACATTGTGAAAGACCCAATCGCGTATCAATATGAACACAATGATGGATTGAAATCTACCATGATTCTGATGAACGGATTGGTGCAAGATTTCAACTTCGCTGCTTACATCGGTTCAAACGACGAAATCCTTTCAACGCAAATGTATCTCCCGATGCCACCCGCACGGACGACCTTGGCGAACTTCTTCTCGCCACTGGTCAACAATATTGAGCAAATGTTCCTGACGGGTGAAGCAACCTATCCGGTTGAACGCACACTGGTGACGACTGGACTCGTTGCAGCAGGTGTTGATAGTCTCTTTGCTGATGGTGTGAGGCAAGAAACGCCACATTTAGATATTGCCTATCAACCGACTGAAGCGTCAACCTTTTGGCGTACGTAAGGAGCACAATCAGATGGCATTTACGGATTTCAAATCAATTATGCAGGTTCAGGAAGCGTATGAAATAAAGTATACCCAAGCCAACTATATTCAGTACGCGGACATTGAACCCTCGCCGGCTTTTTTGGAGGAGTTCACGTTTAGTCAACGGCACATCAACGTATTTGCCTCGGAAGCAGCGCGTTGTGAAAATGTGATCTATCCAATCCTTAGAGAGGTCTACAAAAAATATGCCGACTTTTTTACGCTGTGGAGCCACCAATCAATTTCTTGCGATGCACAATTGACTGGCACGCCTGATTATCTCATCTCAACAAAGTCAGCCTTAGGAAAAACAGTGTTAGGGAGCCCGATCATTGTTGTGGTTGAGGCGAAACGAAGCGACTTCATTGAAGGATGGGGACAGTGCTTGGCTGGCTTAGTCGCTGCACAGAAAATTAACGATGACAACACAATACCTGTTTACGGGATTGTCACGGATGGCGCGCTTTGGGAATTCGGAAAATTGGAGGCGAATCTGTTTACGCAGAATGAAACGGTACTCGCCATAAGCGATTTAAAGAAGGTGTTCGGGGCAACTGGATACTTAATGCATGCAAATTTGCCCCTAACTTCAGAAGCGAATGCCTTAACCGCCTGAATGCTGATCACAGCATTATTGTTAGCATTCCCGCAACTACGTTTTGAAGGTAGGAAGCACCCGCTCTTCTGCCGTTAATAAGAGAGAAAAAATATGAAACGAATTGCAGTTATTACAACCATCTACCGTTACCTATCACACGCGCAACACTTTGCGGATCGTTTTCTTGTCGGCTATCCAAAAGAGGGTAGATGGCATCGTCCAGATATGAAAGTTGTTTCCTTATTCGTTGACCAGAAACCAGAGGGGGAGCAGAGCATTGACCGTGCCAGAGAGTTCGGGTTTTCAGTCTATCCTACCATTGCTGAGGCACTGCGGTGCGGTGGTGATGAACTCGCTGTGGATGCCGTGCTTTCGATTGGCGAACACGGTGATTATCCTACGAATGAAAAAAGTCAGGTGTTGTATCCACGCTATGAATTTTTCAAGGAGTGCGTCAAAGTTTTTGAGGAAGACGGACGCGCCGTGCCTATTTTCAACGACAAACACCTCTCCTACAGTTTTGAGAAAGCGAAGGAGATGGTAGACGATGGACACCGCCTCGGTTTTGGCGTGCTTGCAGGGTCATCTTTGCCTGTCACTTGGCGATTGCCGGATGTCGAATTGCCGTTGGAATGTGAGATAGAAGAGGGGCTCATGATAGGGGTTGGCGGTTCAGATCCGATGGACTATCACGCTATGGAGGCGATGCAGTGCATGATAGAACGCCGAAAAGGTGGCGAAACTGGGGTTGCTGCTGTCCAATTAATAGATGGTGAAGAAGTCTGGAAAGCAGGCGAAGATGGACGCTGGTCTCTGGAATTGTTGGAAGCGGCACTTTCGAGAAGCGATACGCCGTGCGGTTTAACGGATGAAGACGGTAGAACTCAAGATATGATCGGTAACGGTGAAATCTACCGGCTCGTTGAGAACCCATCTGCCTATTTCATTGAATATAACGACGGATTAAGGGCAACACTTTTGATGCTCAACGGCGCAGTCCGGGATTACTGCTTCGCCGCGAAACTGAAGGATGCGTCGGTACCGGTGTCAACGCAATTTTTCTTAACTCCGACACCGAATGTCACCTATTCCGCGTGTCTTATCGCCAAGATTGAGGAACTTTTTGAAACAGGTATCGCACCGTATCCGGCAGAGCGGACTTTGCTGGTAAGCGGAACATTGGAGAGTTGTTTGACTTCGCGTCTTCAAGGGCATATCCGTTTAGAGACACCACACCTTGATGTTGAATATCGCGCACCTGCGGAATCCCAGTATGCACGGCAGTAAAGCGTAAGGGTGGGTCCAGGGGACCCGCCCATTCATAATGTGTGGTGCGGAGCCTAATCCATAGTATCAACTGTGAGATCCCACAACAGCACAATGCCATCCCAACTGCTACTCGCCAATGTTTTTCCATCCGGACTGAATGCTACGCTCGTAACACCGTTCCGATGCCCTTTTAGTGTTCGCAGCTGTTTGCCAGTGTTTACCTCCCACAACATCACAGTGTGATTACCACCGTCGCTTGCGAGGGTCTTACCGTCCGGACTAAACGCTATACTATAAATAAACCCATGCGCTTTTAGTGTCCGAATGAGTTCACCCGACACTGCATCCCAAAAGCGCACAGTATTATCCGCACCGCCACTCGCCAATATCTTTCCATCTGGACTGAACGCTACGCAATAAACATTAGTTTTATGTTTATCTAACTTTAAAAGCGGATCGCCGGTATGTACATCCCACGTGCGCACGGTACCGTCATGACTCCCATTCGCCAGTATCTTTCCATCCGGACTGAACACGACGCTTGTGAACACATGTTGATTCACGATCCTCGTCTTTATAGGTTTATCTGTTTTCACATCCAATGTTATCTCATTTATACGTTTCCCTGTTTGCAAATCCCACAAATAAATGAAACCCCTTTCATTCGCGTTCACAAACTTTTTACCATCAGGGCTAAACGCAACGTAGCAACTCGTAACGAGGCTGACTGGATCGGTAACAGCATTACCTTCAAGCGGAGCCGGACGCACTGCCCCTGTTTCTACATCCCACCAAAACACGGTCTTGTTTGAGCTGCCAGCTGCCACTGTTTTTCCATCCGGGCTGAAGGCTACACTATCGGGGGAATGCCATTCCACAACATTATCCATCTGAAGTAACTTGCCTGTCTGCATATTCCACAAATGCACTGTATTGTCCCAACCGCCAGCTGCCAGTGTCTTGCCATCTGGACTGAAGGCGATACTACGGATCGTCTGTGTATGCGCTATCATCGTCCGAAGTTCTATGCCGGTTTCCACTTCCAACAGATGCACGGTGTTGTACCTACTACCACCTATCAGTGTCTTCCCATCAGGGCTAAATGCAAGGCTGCTGCTACCGATCCTATCTCCCAACATTTGCAGGTATGTCCCTGTTTGTACATCCCATAGAAGCGTAATTCTATAGCTTCCGCTCGCCAACAATTTTCCATCCGGGCTGAATGCTACACTAAAGAGGTCATTATGGTTATGCTCATCTAATCTATGCAGCGTCTCACCTGTCTGCACATCCCATAAACGCGCGGTCGTGTCCTCACTTACACTCGCCAGTATTTTTCCATCCGGGCTGAACGCAATGTCATAGACTTTGTACTCATGTCCGATGAAGGTGTGCAGCGTTTTCCCTGTCTCCACATCCCAGAGACGAACGGTTTTGTCCTCACTTCCACTTGCCAGTGTTTTTCCATTTGGATTGAAAGTTACACTTGTAACACCGTCAATATGTCCTTCAAGCGTGCGGAGATAGGTGCCAGTGCTTACCTCCCACAAACGGATGGTCTCGTCATCACTTGCACTCGCCAGCAGCTTGCCATCCGGGCTAAATGCTACATCTGTGGGTTTATCCTTATGTCCTTGCATCGTCTGAAGTTCGGTGCCGGTGCGTGCATCCCACACACAGACGGTTTTATCGTGGTTTGTACTTGCCAACAAGGTATCGTCCGGACTGAAGGCTACGCTCAAAACGCCTTCTATATCCTCTGTAAATATCCGGAGAAACTTTCTATCTTGAACAGTTCGCTCACTCGAAACTTCACTTGTATACCGTGTTAGCAGGTTGAGTGGTTTGTCGGTTGCTGTGTCGTATATCCAAATACCGATGCTACACGGCACCGCCAAACGTTTTCCATCATGGGAACTCGCGAAACCGCCAGTGATTGTGCCTTTACCGAATCTCGCTTTGGTACCTTCGGGTAATCCCCGCAAATGCCAGTCTTGTGTGTCTTGGGCAGTAGTATTTTTCGGAACAACACATATCGCGAATCCAATCACTAAAATCAAAATCAATGTTTTTTGCATGAGAATTTTCCTTTTTCAGAGGGATGGTCTTTAATTTTATTACAGCATGCGTTAGGAATAGAAAGGATATGATTATTGGCTATCGGCTTCAATTGTCAGCCATTAGTGATAGTCAATCGGGCTTACAAAGCCCACCTACTTATGAGGTACGCAACCTAATCCATAGTATCAACCGCGAGATCCCACAACAATACGGTTCCATCCCAACTTCCACTCGCCAGTGTTTTTCCATCCGGACTGAACGCCACTTCGACACTACCCTTATGTCCTGTCAGTGTGCGCAGCTGTTTGCCAGTGCTTACCTCCCACAACATCACGGTGCCATCACCACCGTTACTCGCCAGCGTTTTGCCATCCGGACTAAATGCGACACTATTAACAGAACCGCGATGTTCTTCCAGCGTCCGGATAAGTTCACCCGACGCTGCATCCCAAAAGCGCACGGTCTTGTCCGCACTGCCGCTCGCCAGTATTTTTCCATCCGGGCTGAACGCGACCGAAAAAACAGTATCGCTATGTTTATCTAACGTCAAAAGCGTGGCACCGGTATGTGCATCCCACGTGCGCACGGTGTTGTCATTACATCCGATTGCCAACACAGAACCGTCTGGACTGAAGGTTACGCTTGTGAACTTGCTGTTTCCATGCATCATATCTATATGTTCATCAGTCTGCTTATTCAATGTTATTGTTCTTATCCGTTTCCCGGTTTGCATATCCCACAAATAGAGTAAGCCTTTATAATATGTCCCCGCAAGTTTTTTGCCATCTGGACTAAATGCAACGTAGCAAGCCCCAGGAGAGCCTATGCTTGCTGGTTGGTACTCAGTAACACCTTCAAGCGGAGCCGGACCCACTGTCCCTGTTTCTACATCCCACAAAAACACGGTCTTGTCCAAACCGCTACCTGCGACTGTTTTGCCGTCCGGTCTGAACGCTACACTTGCAAGAGAGTGCCGCTCCACAACATTATCCGTCTGAAGTAACTTGCCTGTCTGCATATCCCACAAATGAACTGTATTGTCCAAACCGCCGCTCGCCAATATTTTTCCATCCGGACTAAACGCGATGCTACCGATGGACTGTGTATGCGTTATCGTCTTCCGAAGTTCTATGCCGGTTTTCACATTCAATAATAGATGCACGGTGTTGTATCTGTTGCCGCTTATGAGCGTCTTCCCATCAGGACTAAATGCAAGACGCTTGCTATTGATGCTATCTTCCAACTTTCGCAGGTATCTCCCCGTCTGCACATCCCATAGATTGATCGTCTTGTAACTTCCACCTGCCAGCGTCTTCCCATCAGGACTAAACGCAACACTGGAGAGAGCATTGCCGTTACGCTCACGGAATCTATGAAGAGTCTCGCGTGTCTCTACATCCCACAAACGGGCGGTCGTGTCTTCACTTGTACTTGCCAGCAACTTCCCATCCGGGCTGAACGCAATGTCTGAGATTTTCGGGCTGAACGCTGGGCCTTTGTCTTGATGGGCTATGAACGCGTGCAGCGTTTTCCCTGTCTCCATATCCCACAGACGAACGGTTTTGTCATGACTTCCGCTCGCCAGTGTTTTTCCATCTGGGTTGAAAGCGAGGCTTGTGATACCCTCGAGATGTCCTTCAAGCGTACGCAGATGTTTGCCAGTGCGTGCGTCCCACAGCCGGATGGTCTCGTCCGAACTGGCACTTGCGAGTGTCTTTCCATCCGGACTAAACGCTATGTCTGTGATTTTGTCTTCATGTGCTTGCAGTGTCCAAAGTTCAGTGCCGGTACGTGCATCCCGCACACCGATGGTGCTATCCTTGCTTGCACTTGCCAATAGGGTATCGTCCGGACTGAATGCTACATTCGTAACCCAACCTGTATACCCTGTTATCAGGTTAAGTGGTTTGTCTGTCTCTGTATCATATATCCAAATACCGATGCTACAGGTTACTGCTAAACGTTTTCCATCACTGGAACTCGCGAAATTTCCTGTTATCATGCCTTTGCCGAACCGCGCTTTCGCGCCTTCGGGTAAATGCTGCAAACGCCAATCCTGTGTATCTTGGGCGATAGTATTTTTCGGAACAACGCATATTGCCAATCCAATCGCTAAAATCAAAAAGTTTCCTTTTTTCCGAGTGTTGTTTTGAGCTATATGATAGCATGAGTTAGTTCGTAGGATGAGTTTCGCTTTGCTCTACTTGGCTTACGGGGGTGTCATCTCCCACAGAGTTATGATACCACCGCACACACTGACAAGTATTTTACCATCCATAACAAATTCCGATTTTTCAACCCTACTATTACCTATTTCAAACAGCGAGACCCAACAATAATCTGCGTCATCTGATAAATCCGCGTCAAGCCGCGATTCAGACAAAAAGTGCTCTTACAAAACGCGCCTACAGAAGGCCTGTTTCTCTAATCCATATTCTCAACCGCGATATCCCATAACAACACGGTGCCACTACTACTCGCACTCGCCAGAATTTTTCCGTTAGGGCTAAACGCTACAGCTTGGACATCTTTCCGATGTCTTTTTAGTGTCCGCAGGTGTTTGCCGGTGCTTACCTCCCACAACATCACGGTGCGATCGTCACTGCCACTCGCTAATATTTTTCCATCCGGACTAAACACCACGCTATTGACGTTGTCCCGATGCGCTCCTAACGTCCGAAGCCTTTCACCCGAAACAGCATCCCATAAAATCACAGTACTGTCCAGATCCCCACTTGCGAGTATCTTTCCATCTGGACTGAACGCGACGCAATTAACTTGATTTCCTTTTTTATCCAAATTCAAGAGATGTGCGCTGCTATGCACATTCCACGTGCGCACGGTGCCGTCATTAGATCCGGTTGCCAATAGGGAACCGTCTGGACTGAACGCGATGCTTGTGAAAGGAACCCAATTCAACGCTATCGTCTTTATACGTTTACCTGTTTGCATATCCAACAAATAGATGCTACCATCGTTTATCGCACTTGCCAGCGTTTTGCCGTCTGGACTAAATGCAACGTAGCTCGCTGCAACGTTGCTAACTGGGACGATTGGCGGATCAAAAATATGTCCAATTAGTGGCGGAAGCGATTTTCCTGTTTTTGTATCCCATAAAACCAAGGTCTTATCGAAACAGCCACTCACCAGTGTTTTGCCGTCCGGACTGAACGCGACA
>VXXH01000230.1 GCA_009835515.1 Candidatus Poribacteria bacterium | reverse complement strand
ATTTAGTATAATGTTGGGAATGATGAACGGAATGCCGACCAGTTAGGTTTCTCTGACTGAAATATACAGGCACATTTCTATTTTCCTAAGGAGGACTCACCATGAACCGTTTCACATACGCCTTCGGTCTCCGAATAGATCGAGCCCATCTCCTCATCCTTGCATTCGTTTTTCTTGCAGTGACGATTGTTGGGTGCACACCAGGTAGTATTATTCCGCTCGGTGCCAAACTTCAGAATGCCGACAGTGCGTTTGACGCGGCAGAAACTACCGAAGTGCGCGACGAAGACCCAGAAAAGATGGAGAAGAATCGCATGAAACAGCAGGAACATTACGATAAAGCGATGGCACTCTATTTAGAGGTTATTGAACGCGATACGAAGGGGAAGTACGCACAACGCGCACATTACCAGATCGCCAGAATCTATAAGCGCCGCTACGATTGGGATAAAGCGACTGAGCATTATCAAGAAATTGTCGCCCTGGATCCTACCGGCTACTACGCTAATGAAGCAAAAGCTGGCACGGCGAATATTCGCAAAAATCGCGAAGTCATCAAGACGAAGCGTGCTGAATACCAAAACTATAAGGCGATTTACGAGAATGAACCAACGGACGAGACCTTTAATATTGCTGCAGAAGCACTCTACGAGGTCGCACGTGCCTATGAAAGTTTAGAGAATTACACCGAATCCATCCGCAATTACGAGCGTCTGGTCGAAGAATTCCCTGAACACTCGAAAGCACCGCAGGCGCAATTCCAGGTTGGTAACGTCTATTTCTACACGCTTTACGACTATCAAGGCGGTTGGCCCGCATACGTTGGTGTCACTGAGAAATTCCCTGATTCTTACGAAGCATCGCAAGCCGGGACACTCCTAAAGCAGACAGCAGAGATTCTGACGGAAATTAACTTCTTGAAGGATGAGATTGATAAGTTTCGGAATAAAAAAGCCGTTGAATATCGAAAAACTGGACGGAAAATTACACCTGCTGATATGTGGGTAATGGGATATAGCGACCAAGTCGTTCAGAATTTTCAACAGATTGCGGGCAACTGGCAGAAACTTCGCAACTACCCGCGTGCTATTAATGCCTACAAAACCTTGGCACGTGACCTTTCACATAAGAAATTTGCCGCAGCGGACGCACTGTTCCGGACCGGGGAACTCTTTCAGCAGAATGGTGACTACAAACGCGCAATTGAGGCGTATGATGCTCTGTTTGAAAACGCACCTGAGTCTGTATGGCGAAACGAAGCTGTTTACCAGCAGGCGGTCTGCTATCGTTCCATCCGTGAATTCGGAGCTGCTTATCAAGCTTTCAAAGCCTATATGAGCATTACAAAGGGAGATACACCGTACCTTCGCGAAGCTGAGCAAATTGTACGCCAGTATGAACTTGATCAAGATCAGGATGGATACAAGTTCTACGAAGAACAGGAAGCTGGAACATCCGACCAAGACGCAAATTCCCATCCGGGTATGGGCAGCTAATTTGAATTTCAGGGAAACCACGTCTTGATTTCTCGGTTTTTCTGCGTCGTTTTAGTAGAACAATGGTGGTCGTGTACTGTAGGGCGAGGTCCCCGGGCTTTGCTATCGTTCATAGATGCGCGGCATACGGACTCGTCCCTACAAACACAACCTTATCCTATATCGCGTCTTTTCTTTAAGGACTTGTTTGAAACCTACCTTAAAGGTGAGAAGGTAACTATGTTTACTCAAACGTTTGAGACCAAGACTCCATCCGATTGTTGTATGGGATGGAGTCTTCTTTGTATATTCTTGTCGATTTGTCTCGTTATGGGCTTCGGGGTCTCTGATGCTGCTGACCTCCGCGACGGCCTGATTAACTATTGGCCACTTGATGGCGATGCTACCGATAGTATCGGTAAACACGATGGAGAAGTCATCGGAGGCCCCAAATGGGTAAATGCGCGCATTGGCAAAGGGGTCGAATTAGATGGCGGTTCGCAGAAAATCCATATCCCGAAATACAAAGTTATCACTGAAACGACGACTTATGCTGCATGGATCAACGGATGGAAAGCCTCCGCATGGGCAGGGATCGTTGGATCTCGAACGCCAACAGCGACGGAACTCATCTTCGGAGACAATGACTTCCTCCATTATGTCTGGAATAATAATTCCGCTGAAACATGGCGATGGGACGGCGGACCAGAGATCCCGATGGAAGAATGGGCACTCGCGGCGATGGCGATTGAACCGAAGCATGCCACACTTTATATCTATAGCGATGCCGACGGTTTGGAGAAAGGTATCAACGATATTCCGCATGTGGAACAAGAGATCGGCGTGCTAAATATCGGCTGGGTTGACTGTTGTGGCGGCAACCGCTTTTTCAAGGGTATTATTGACGAGGTGATGATCTTTGACCGAGCGTTATCTGAAGATGAAATCATGAAACTTGCGACACAGGGACTCGCCGTTGAGGCTTTAAACAAGTTAACAACGACTTGGGGCAAAATCAAGCGTTCTCGTTAACCAACGTAATAGAGCGGGGGTCCTGGTCCTTACAAAGAAGTGGAAGCATGCAAAACATATTGGAAGATACGGGTGACGCTGCTGCTATGCCGCAACAGCATCCAGGGCTTGTGTCGAGAATATTCAGAGATTATCGAAACAACCTCGGTCTGTTTTGGCAAGTGATGTTACCCCTAATTATCATCAACTTCTTGTTCTATCTGGGGACATTTCCATTTGCAAAATTAATGTCTCCGGAAGGACAATGGACGATAAGTACAGATAGCGGACTTACTGCTTACACATCCTCTTCTGAATCCGTACAACCCGTAGGTGTCGTATGGGGAACACATCTTGGCGTTTCATCTACCCATATCAGTTTCCTTTGGTTGGCTATGTGTCCTCTTATTTTCGTCATAGTGCAACGCCGTAACGGTATAGATACAACTTTCAAAGCAGTTTGGCAACAGACATTCCGTAAGACAGTTCCTATTTTAGGTGCCGCCTTTTTCATCGGGATGCTTTTCTTTGGTGTTCCGATAATCTTCGGTTTCCTTACTTTTGAATTCTTTTTTCAAGAGCTCGTTCAGTCTAATGCGCCCACCTTAGTTTTTGTGTTTTCGTGTATTTTTGCTGCTTGGTTTGTTCTCTCTGCATATTTCACTGTGAAATGGAGTCTTTACAACCAAGGGATTATGATTGAGAACCTATCGGCAATTGCTGCGCTTCGGCGAAGCAATGAACTGGTACGCGGTAGTACTTGGTGGAAGTTTCTCGGAATATATCTGCTGCTGACTTTGGCATTTACGGCGTTGACATCCTTACTGCTCGGTTTAACGATGGCACTTCTCTCTTTTGCTGCTCCCGAATTTATCCCGATGCGTGAAGCCTTGCTGCCCGGAAGGTTTATCAGTCTCCTTTTCTTTGGTTATGCAAAAATAACTTTAGAGAATGCGCCTTCTTTCTGGACAGTTGGGGTGATCTTTGGTGTGTACACGCTGATATGCGCTGCATTGGCACCTATCTGGGCAAGTCTGACAACGCAGCTTTATATGGAACGAGCAGACGAACATGCGCAGCAAGTCTCAGCATAGTCTGATGCTTTGGGATTAGAGAAACAACTGAACGCGGGAACGCTCTTCTGGTGGTAAATAGTTATAAACTTTTTGACGGATCAGTTCTGGCGTATAGCGACGGGAGAAATGAGTTAGGACGATATGTTCGCTCTCAATATCCGCTAACATCGAAGGTAACATCTCAAGGTGTAAATGCATCGTCTTCTTGGCACGGGTCCGATGCTCCGGTAGGATGAACGTGCATTCACAAATTAGCACTTTGCACTGCTTCAGCAACGGATGCGCATCAATCGGGATACTCCGTGTATCTCCAAGATACGCGACTAACGGCAATTGCACCTCCGTCGTGACCTCGACACCGGATCGTTTCAATTCCACGATGTCCGGTCCTGACAAATGTTGAAATTCCGGCTTCAACTTTTTCCGAACCTCACAAATCAGATAAGAGACAGCGGGGACACTATGGTTGCCGGGCAAGATGTGTGCCACTAAATTCTGCCGAAATGGGATTGCTTCACCTATCCGAACCGGCGTGATTTGATACGCCCAACCTCTGCCTGTATCCAAAGCGGAGATCCTATCGAGGATGTGCATCAGTTGTTTAGAACCTTTCCACGGAACATAGATATTCCCCGGCGGTATACCAGAAAGCCAACGTTGACTTATATAGATAGGCAATCCAAAATAGTGATCCAGATGGAAGTGCGAAATGAAGACGTTGCCGATCCCGATGAAATTCATCGGGCATCTGCCTAAATCGAAAACGAGGTCTAACTCTTTTACGCGAACGTAAGTAGCAACGGCGGAACTCGATTTTCCTTCAAGTGTTAAATTACCACAGTGCAACAATGCCATATTGAATAGTTGTCAGTCGTCAGTTATCAGTTGTCAGAAGAATAGACATTAGTCATTAGTTACCGATTTTCAGTGACTTAGCGAAGAACAGATATCGATTCATCAGTTCCTCTGTTCTTGCCAAGCACTGGCAACTGACGACTGATAACCGATAACTAACTGTTCATGTCTTGTGAAAGGACAAAAAATGCGTATCGGAATTATTGGCGGCAGCGGTTTTTATCAGATGGAAGGCTTAACGGATATCGAAGAAATCGAGGTCGAAACCCCGTTCGGTAAACCGAGCGATGCTCTGATTCTGGGTAACCTTGATGGTAAGCCCGTTGTTTTCCTACCGCGGCACGGTGTTGGGCACCGATTATTGCCCTCTGATATTAATGTCCGTGCCAATATCTATGCTCTAAAATCTTTAGGTGTCGAGTGGCTTATCTCTGTGAGTGCCGTCGGGAGCCTGCGACAAGATATTGAACCTCGCCATTTTGTTATCCCCGATCAACTCTATGACCACACCAAAGACAGGAAATCGACCTTTTTCGGCGACGGTATTGCCGCTCACGTCAGTCTGGCACATCCTTTCTGCTCACAGTTGAGCACCTTTTTATCTGCAGCGGCTACGGATGCTGGCACGATTGTCCATAACGGCGGCACTTACATCTGTATGGAAGGCCCAGCGTTTTCAACGCAGGCGGAGTCTGAACTTTATCGGCACTTCGGATTTGACATCATTGGTATGACCGCCGCGCCTGAAGCCAAACTCGCTCGCGAGGCTGAAATCTGCTACGCTGTCCTCGCATGTTCTACCGATTACGATTGTTGGCACTCCGAACATGATAACGTGACAACCGAGATGATTCTTGAGAATGTCCGTTTTAATGTTGAGGCTTCCAAAAAGACCGTCCGAGCCGCCGTCGCTGAAATCCCAGAAGGACAACGGGATTGTGCGTGTTCGACTGCACTCCAATACGCACTTGCTACCAGTCCCGACAAAATAGCGGCTGCGAAGCGACACGAGTTAAAATTCCTCTTGGATAAGTACTTGGCGTAGTGTCTCGAAGATCCTATCTGCCTCTACCTCGGTTAGAATAAGCGGCGGTGCAATATAAATAATACTTTCCGGTTCCTCGACAGCGTGACCGATTTTTCCAACGATAACGCCTTTTTCTCGTAGTTGTCCGACAATCTGGTTTGTCTTCGCTGTTGCGAGATGTGAACCGTCGGTTTCGATGAGTTCCACACCGATCATCAACCCTTTACCCCGCACATCACCAACGATGGGCAATTCGCACAATGTCTCTAACTTTGCGAGCAGATGGGTACCGACTTTTTCCGCATTTTCCCAGAGGCGTTCTTCTTGGAGAATCTTCAGATTCGCGATCCCTGCGGCACAAGCGACCGGATGTCCGCCATAAGTACAGACTTGCGCAAATTCCCGATTCTCATCGGTATCTCCGAGGAATGCGTTGAAAACTTTTGATGAAGCCACACAGGCGCCGAGTGGTAAATACCCACTTGTCAACCCTTTTGCTAACGTGATGAGATCGGGTTGTACGTCCCAATGCTCGCACGCGAACATCTTGCCAGTTCGTCCGAATCCGGTGATCACTTCATCAAGTATGAGGAGTAAACCGTAATCGTCACAGATTTGTCGGAGTTTTGGGAGATACTCGTCAGGCGACACAATTGCACCGCCGCCACCGATGATTGGCTCGGCGATGATCGCAATCACGGTTTCGGGGCCCTCCCCTTGAATAATCCGTTCAATATCATCGGCGCACGCAATACCACAGGTAGAAGCGTCTAAACCGATTGGGCATCGGTAGCAGTAGGGCGGATGCGCGTGTGGAAACCCCGGAACAAGCGGTTCAAAAGCTTTCCGTCTGCGTGCTTGTCCTGTTGCCGACATCGCTCCATACGTAAACCCATGGTATCCACGATACCGACTGATAATCTTGTAGCGATTCTCACCCGGATAGGTTTGTCTACCATATTGCCGCGCAATTTTGATCGCGGTTTCGTTCGCCTCCGAACCACTGTTACAAAAGTAGACGTGATTCAAATCACCCGGGAGGCAAGCAGCAAGCTGCTCCGCTAAAATCGTTGCGGGGACATTAATCTGCGAGTGTGGATAGTAAGGTAACTTCTGTATCTGTTCATAGACTGCATCTGCGATCTCCTGCCTGCCATAACCGACATTGACATTCCAGAGTGCCGAGTAAGCGTCTAAGTACTCGCGTCCTTCTACGTCCACAACCGTTGTCCCGTGCGCTGATTCAAGAACGGCTAACGCTGTCTCTTCAAGGCGTTGATGTTGAAACAACGGATGCCATACGTGTGCCTTATCGACTTGTCTATAATCTTTTGCCATATTTTTTCCTGTAAGGGTTATCAGTTGTCAGTTATCAGTTACATAGAGGTGGGTGCGGAAATGCCTAAAAGCGTCAGTCCGTTTTTCAACACGCTTTGCACGCTTTGTATCAGGATAAGCCGCGCGTGCGTTTTTTCCATATCTGCCGGATCCAGGACCCGATGTTGATTGTAGTACGGATGAAAAATTCCCGACAGTTCATGTAGATAATGCGGGATGCGATGTGCCTCGCGCGCCTCCGCACTCAGAAGCACAATTGATGAGAATTCTGCTAATTTACGGATCAGTTCATGTTCCATCGGTTCACTCAGCCGTTTTAGGGAGACTTCTCGAATCAGTTTCGGTGTAATTCCCTGTTCAGCTCCTTGTTCAAAAATGCTACAGCATCGGGCATGGGCGTATTGGATATAGAAAACAGGGTTTTCGCTGGCGTGTGTGATTGCCAATTCCATATTGAAGTCAAGGTGACTGCTATTGGCGCGCATGAGAAAGAAATACCGAGCGACATCTACTGCGAATTGCTCACCCACAGTCTCTGCGAGTTCGTCAATGAGTGTATCAAGGGTATAAAACTGTCCGCGCCGTTTTGACATATCTAACCGGTTGCCTTCTGCATCCACAAGATTCACCTGTTGAATGATAGACATCTCAAGCCAATCATCGGGTAAACCGAGAGCTTTCACAAAGTTTTTGAGGCGGCTAATATGTCCCTGATGGTCTGGTCCAAGTAGGTCAATGACTGTTGTGAACCCTCTATCAAACTTATCACGGTGGTAGGCGGCATCTGGTACAAAATAGGTATATTCACCGTCCTGCCGGATGACGACGCAGTCCTTATCGTCGCCAAAATCTGTCATCCGAAACCATGTCGCGCCTTCGGCTTCATAGAGGTATTCCTTCTCTTGAAACAGTTGGATGATCTCCTCCGGTTTCCCACTCTCACGAATTGCCTTTTCACTTGACCAGACATCAAAATTGACACCGAAACGTTCTAAAGATGCTTTTTGTTGTCCTAAGGTGTGTGCAATGCCTTTGTCCCGGAAAAGTGCTACCCGTTTATCTGTTTTAAGTTCGAGATGCGTATCACCCTCTGTTTCAGCGATAGTTTCTGCGAACTCCCGAATATATTCGCCCTGATACCCACCTTCTGGAATTTCCAACCCTTCTTCACCGAGTGCCTGTCGGTAACGGACATCAATAGATTCACCGAGCCGTTGGACCTGACCACCTGCATCATTGACATAGAATTCGCGGATTGCGTTATAGCCTACCGCATTTAGGAGATTAACAAGCGTGTCGCCAACCGCTGCGGCGCGTCCGCTGACAATGTTAAGGGGACCCGTCGGGTTGGCACTAACGAACTCTATTTGGACTTGCTTTCCGGCACCTTTGTCGCAAGTCCCATAAGCTGCCTGCATCTCTGTAATCGTTTGGAGGGTGTCATAGAGATAGTTGTCGGAGAGGTGGATATTGATGAAACCTGCACCAGCGATGTCAATTTGACGGATAACCGGATGTGCATCCGGATTGATGTGTGACACAATTATTTCGGCTATGTTGCGGGGTGCCATCCGCGCCTGTTTCGCGAGGCCTAAGGCAATTGGGGTAGCGATATCGCCGTGTTCAGGCGTTTTGGTGGGTGAAAACGGAATAGTGGGTACTTCGGATATAGCGAGTTCGCCTGCATCGACTGCGGCGTGAATTGCGCTCTCTAAAATATTGTAGACTTCTGTTTTTATTGCATCCATATCAACAAATTAAGATGTGTATCAAATAG